>NZ_BCBT01000064.1:0-36810 GCF_001320965.1 Pseudomonas sp. NBRC 111143
GGCCGCGTTGCCTAATGCTGTGACGACTGCAAGAGTAGTAACTCAGTATGAGCAATTGCTGCTTGTGTGAAAGCCGGCCCATTGGCCGGCATTCACACTTCTGAAAAAGCGAAATGGTCCAGATAGAAGGCACTAGGAAAGGTGAGGAGGTCTACTAGGCTTAACAGCCAGACTCACATAAATGTGGTCGAAGGTAGTTTCCTGAACTTACTGCCAAGGTGCGCATCATGACTATAACCATGATCGAAAAAGTCCTGTATACCGCAAAAGTCCACACCACTGGGGGGCGGGACGGCGCGTCCGTCAGCTCTGACAAACGCTTGGATGTAAAGCACTCTTCTCCGGGTGGTCCAGGTCTCGGCACTAACCCTGAGCAACTATTTGCTGCCGGCTGGTCAGCATGTTTTATTGGTGCCATCGGTGTCGTAGCCAGCAGAATGAAAGTCTCCGTCCCGAAAGACGTTGCTGTCGACGCCGAAGTAGATCTAGGTACGGCGGGCAACGATTACTTCATTCAAGCACGCCTAAGTGTCAGCTTGCCTGGGATGGACCGCGAGACGGCTCAAGCTGTGGTGGATGCAGCACACCAAGCCTGTCCTTACTCAAAGGCAACGCGGGGCAACATCCACGCAGAGGTCAAGCTTGTTTGACCGGCCCCGACTCTTAGTGCTATTCGCTGGTCACTAGGATCCACAGCAGAACTTGGCAGAGGCGTTGAAAAGTCAAACCATATAGGTTTGGATAGTCATCACAACCCGACTATTGCGACGCCTAGCCATCAATAGAAGATTGTTCAATAACGATTAAAGTGGACTCACACTGCATCTGTGCTCGCCCAGCGCAGCTAACTGCTCAGACCACCAATTTCCACAGCCCTACTCCGGCTTTAGATCCTACCTGGTGGTATAACTACGGCTCAGCATTCCACGCTTCATCCTCCAATCAGGCCGCACTGGCATACCCGCGAGCCTCAGCGGCAGCACGGGTTATCAGCAGTATGTTGTTGGTTGGTATCTACGAATCTAGATCGCCAAGTTTCTGATGCAGCTACTCACCGATAGTCCAGGGGTGTGCTCTTGAAAATCGGCTCACTACTCAGAACCCGAATACCATCCGGACCGCTATCTAGCAGTCGACGCTCACTATCAGCAACTAATAGTTCAAGGCCGTACCCAGCGGCAGAAAGGCAGCGCGCGACTTCCTGCATGGCATCCTGCGCCCCAGGGACTGCGGATTCGAAATGCCCCAATAGCCTGTCGTTGTTACGAATTATGAGTCGATACCTATTCATTATGATCTCTAAATTGTTCATGTTGCTCTGATCGGCAATCCAGCAGGCTGTTTTGAAATGGGCAGCCTGTTTTCTGAAGGCTTTTGAATGGTCGTAGCTGGAGTTTTTTAGCCAGCTCTTCATCACACATCGGGCAGCACCGTTGAGTCGCGGCTGCGCCTCACGCGCCTGCTCGCAGACTTTCTCGATCAATCAAGATGTGCGCAGCCTAGGTTCAGAATGCGCAGTAACTTCCCGCCAGTTCGATACGGCCGAAACTAGCATTGGGGTCGAGCGGCGTGATGGCCAGTAGTTGGTCGAGACGCACCTCGAGCTGGCTGTCATCGTTCTGCAGCACGAGAAACTCTTCCTTGCTCGGAGCCGTGCGCGTAGTCAGCGCCCTGGCTGCGAAGCTCTGTCCGTCGATCATTTCGATCTGCAGGCTGTAACGGTGCATACAGGCGATCTCCAGGTAGTCGTGCAGGTCGCAGTTCAGGGGCTGGTACGCGTTCATGGTGGGTCTCCTAGCAGCCTTGCAGCGGGATGATGTAGTAGCCCTGTCCGGTGACGGCAGCGGCGATTTCGGGGTGAGCCGGTTCGCTGTGGCAGAACTGGCAGCGGCTCTGTTCGATGTCAGCATCCTGCACGCCGCGCTCGGCCATCCAGTCGCGGGCGTACTGGGTGGCGCGAGCCTGGTCGGTGCCTTCGATCAGCACGTCGAAGTGTAGGTAGCGGCCATCGCGGGTGCGCACATGGGTATCGAATACATTCACTTTCATTACTTTTCCTCCTTCCAGGTAGCCGGCAGCGATAGGTCGCCGGAAGCCACATCCCACACGCTGCTGACGCAGAGCAGCGGGTTATGCAGATCGGCATTGACCTGCAGCGCGGTGGTTACCCCGTCATAGTTGAAGCTGGTCGGGAAGCCGACGGCTGACAGCGGAACGCGAATCTGCGCGGCATCGTTCTTCACGCTGAGGTCATAGCCGGGCGAGTCGATATAAATCGGCGCGCCGGGCCAGGTGGCCGGTAGTTTTGGCTTGGCACCTTCAGGGATGTCGCGCACCTTGAGCCCGCTGGGGCCGCAGCTGGCCTCTTTGCTCAGTACGACCCAGTGCGAATGCCACAGGCCGCCATCGTTGGCCTTGTTGCCGTCGCGGTTTTCATCGAGTTGCGGCGTGTCGTCGAAATCCGGGTGCGAAGTCAGGGCCAGGGCGAGGATGCCCGAGTCGTCCGCGAAGCCGACCGCGCCGCTGTTCAGGCTGGTGGGCCAGACGTAGCTATAGACCTCGGCACCGGCAAAGCTGCCCTTGGCTGTGGGCGTGCGGCTACCGGCTTTGCCATCGACCAGTTGTTCGAACACCAAGTCGCTGCCGTCTTTGAATACGCGGGTGTGCACTAGGTCGAAGGCAGCGTCGACCTGAGCGCTTTTCTCGCTGTGGATACCCCCCGGGCCATGGGCCCAGGCGGAGCTGGCGAGCAGTGCACTGAGCGCGAATGCGAGAGGAGTTTTCATGCTCGGCTCCTTACTTCAGGTCGTCTATGGAGGCGCCGAAGTTCAGGTGCAGCACCTGGTCTTCGTAAACAAACGCAGGAACCGACTTGACCCCAGCCAGCTCGGCTTCGGTGACGCGCTGTGGTTGTTCGCCAAGGTGGACCACCTCGACCTTCAGCGTTGGGTCCAGCAGGTTGAGCAGGGTCTGTTCGGCCGAAATACAGACAGGGCAGCCGGCGTGATAGAAGCGTGCGTTGGTCATTTCAAGTCTCCTGAAGTTAATTTGGTATCGATTCGATACGTTGATAAAGACTACGCTCGATCTTGCCTTTGTCAATATGGTTTTTAATCGATACTATGCGTCGACAGGAGTGATTTATGACCGGCACAACCCTTTTCGATCTGCTTGAACGACTCTCCAGCCTCAGCCGTATCTGGTTCCGCCAGCACCCGCTGTTGGCCGAGTTGCAGCCCATCCAGTTGAGCGCGTTGATGTACCTGGCGCGCTGCAACCACTACTCCAATACGCCACTGGGGGTGACCGACTACCTGGGCTTGACCAAGGGCACGGTGTCGCAGTCGCTCAAGGCGTTGGAGGCCAAGGAGTTGATCGTTAAAACCCAGGATGCGCACGATAAGCGCAGCGTTCACCTGCAGCTGACCGATGCCGCCCGAGAGCTGCTGCAAGCATTGCTGCCGCCGGCTTTTCTCGCCGAGGGTGAGGCACGCATGGGAGAGCGCGGCGCACAGCTGCAAGCGCTGCTGGGTGAGCTGCTCTGCGAGGTGCAGCGCAGCGCGGATGTGCCGAGCTTCGGTCTGTGCCGTACCTGCCGCTTTCATCAGCAGGTCGGTGATCTGCCGTTCTGCGGCTTGACCCAGGAGCCCCTGGCGCTCAGCGATGCGGCGCTGATCTGTCGTGAACATCAAGCCTCCGAGGTTGCCGTATGAGCCTGCCCGGTATTCGTCTCGACGCGCTGCTTACCGGTCGCGCGCAGCCGTTTACCCGGCCTGGCTCGCACAGCGCCATCGACAAACAGCCGCAACACGGCCCATTGGCAGTGACCACGCTCGGCTTGGGCGGTGACGAGCAGGGCGATCTGCGCGTACACGGCGGGGTGGAGAAAGCCATTCATCATTATCCGTATGAGCATTACGCCGCCTGGGCCGCCGAGCTAGGAGCGCATCCACTGCTGGCGCAGCCGGGGGCCTTTGGCGAGAACTTCAGCAGCAGCGGCTGGACGGAGCATGACGTTTGCCTGGGCGACCGCATTCGCGCGGGCACTGCTCTGCTGGAGGTGTCGCAGGGGCGTATGCCGTGTTGGAAACTCAGCGACCGCTTCGGCGTGGCCGAACTGGCCCTGCGTGTTCAGCAGTCGGGGCGTACCGGTTGGTACTACCGGGTGCTGGAAAATGGCGTGGTATGTGCCGGTGACCATCTGACCCTGGTAGAGCGTGACTTTGCAGCGTGGTCGCTAACCCGATTAGCTTGCGTGCTTTTCAACAAGGACGTGGAGGCTGATTTACTGCGCGAATGCCTTGCATTGCCACTGACGCCATCGTGGCGCTTGACTCTGGAGCGGCGCCTGGAAAAAGGCGTTGTTGAAAACTGGAGTCCTCGTCTGCGTGGGAGGGATGTGCCCGAATAATCCATGCAACCCGCGTGCGACTCCTCGCGGCTTTTAATGGTTACATTCGTTCTTCTGCGGCAGGGGGATATCTCATCGTAGAAAGGGGTTACTCACTAGATTTTAATAAATAGATAAGTTGGATGAGTTCCATATAGATTTACGTATTCAATGACTTGAGTTTAGTTTTCTGGAAAAAATTAATGAATTTGAATGCACAACCACTACCTACTTCAAATAATATTTCTGCGCTAGGTCGTCATTTTCAAAAAATCATTATGCCTCTGTGGCAAAGTAATGGATGGAATCCGACTTTACGCCTACCCTACGAGTCTCTCGGCAGTGTTAATGGCCTGCCTCTCCCGGCAACTTATTATAGAGCTATGGCCTGCGCACGGCAGTTATACATTTTTTCTCACGAAGGAACTTCTGGAAGTCCGATTGCTGCGCGGGCTGATGAGCTATTCGCCTCACTGCTGCTCTACTTCTCAGATAGTCAAGGCGGCTGGATTTATAGTGTAGACGCGGCAGGAAGGCCTTTCGATGAAACTCAAGACCTATATACTTATGCATTTATAATCTTTGCATGCGGCGAATACTACAAGAAAAGCGGAAACCAATCTGCCTTACAGGTAATGTTACAAACAATTGACCTCGTGGAGCAGTTATTTACCGACAGAAATGGCTTGTATGTTTCTGCTCTAGGGAAAGATTTTGTTGGTATTAACAGTAGAACAGTACAAAACCCCATCATGCACCTGACCGAAGCTTATTTATCGGCGTATCGTATTGATGGGGATTTCCGACACCAGCGGCGGCTTCAAGAGATAGGTGCAAATATTATCGATCGTTTCGTCGATAAAAGTAATGGATGCATCGCAGAATTGCCTCAGGGAGAGCCTGGCAATCACATAGAGCCGGGGCATCAATTCGAGTGGTTCTCGCTAGTTATTGGATGCCCTGAAGTCTTTGGTGGGTCTGAGCTAGAACTCGCGTTACATCGCGCTTTCTGCTTCGCACAGCTACATGGTGTGGATAGTTCTGCTCTCGGGGTTAAGGCTTCCATTTCAACTGACGGTAAAGTTTTGGATGCGAGTCAGCGCATCTGGGCACAAACCGAATTCGCGCGAGCACTCGCCGTCGAAGGTAGCCCGCAATCGATAATGACCCTCACACGTTGGGCAGAGTATTATCGTACTCGTTTTCTCCATACTGGAGGTTGGCACGAGCTACTCGATTCGTCTGGTAAGGCGCTGCGAATGGACATGCCCTCAAGTACGCCATATCACTTATTGAGCGCCTACGCAGCAATACAGGCACTATGAGAACTAGTGAAGCAATTCTATAGATAACTAAGCTTACTTTAAGCTTGCGAGATAATTGATTATTTCTTTGTAGCCCGAAATCAAAATAACTCTGAATCGGCTTTGGTTTAGTAGCGTCCTTACCGACTACTACGGGCGATGGCAGATTACAACGTCTGTTCATTTCTGGTTCAGGACGTATTGA
The DNA here is from genome assembly GCF_001320965.1 of Pseudomonas sp. NBRC 111143. Lineage (NCBI taxonomy): Bacteria > Pseudomonadati > Pseudomonadota > Gammaproteobacteria > Pseudomonadales > Pseudomonadaceae > Pseudomonas > Pseudomonas sp. NBRC 111143. The sequence continues at coordinate 5,900 of NZ_BCBT01000064.1, forward strand.
GATCGTCACGCCGGCTCGAATATTTTTACACTGCGTTGGCCAAAAACGAGCTGGCTTGTGTCAGCCAGAGTGGACTCCTCTTTATGGATCTGAGGGGGCTCAACGGACGAAACCTAAAAAATATCGCTCATATGTAATTAACATTATTAATGTCGATCGAGACTAGCAGTTCCGTCTGAATTGCCTGGCCGTCGTCGGAGCGTCGATAAGCCCTGCGTTTACTTGGCATGAGCAACCCACTGGAAGCCACATAGTCATAGACATATTGGGCAGCCAAAATCCCTCCACTCACGTCAACGGAATAGTCATGTCGACGCAACAGGAAATCACCGCCGAAATAGAAATCCTGAGTCTCGCAATGAGTCGCGATGTCACTAGGAAATCGAACCCTCAAGCGGCGCCACAGTTCTACTCCCTCCTGCCACGGCTCAATCTCTTTGGTGGTGACACCAGGTAAGGAGAACAAAAACGGCATTGTCATGTAGGACCACAACGCATAGCCATTGAAGTAGGCGCGATGCAGTGGATCCCAGGGGGACGTTTCATTGTGCCCTTCAAACGAGGCTCTAGGATCAGGGCGCTCTGCGACAACTTTCCCCTCGACTGTCTCGATAGCAATGCGCCCAGGGGAATAAGCCGTACGCTGATTGGGCGCACCGAAAGGCATTACAGAGGCTCGCTGTTCATGTAACCAAACCAGCATCTGGCGCGACATGCTGTCTTGCCTCAAACCCTTCATTCCCCATAAAGCGCCCCCGCTTGTGATGCTCGCCTCCACTCGACTGAATTGGCTCCAGCGGTCAAGACCGCCATGCGCCTCCAGCACCCGATCAAGCAGTTCTGACTTCTGGCTCATCATCTTATTGCTCTCCCGCGGACGGTTATTTCATCAAGGACCGACATGATCTGAGCCGCCCTGTGGACGGACATCAGTATTCGTTGGCATTTCGGTGCCTCACTTTGAGGTTCGTGAACTGGCCTCGAAATGACGAGCGCAGCACAGTCACTAGCACGTGTGGCCTTTTTTGTTCAGTCGCGGCGATATCGCGGTGCCACCGACTGACGGGAAAGGTTGGGTATCAGTTTTTGTCGTGCTGCTTCATAGGCCTGCCAATCGGCGAGCTCGGGCAGGGATGGAATGGTGAACAGCTCGCCTTGATCGAAGCCGGCCAGCGCCGCATCGACCAAGTCCGCAGGCTGCATCACGATCTGGCTCGGCAGGGCCTCAACCGGAGTGCCGGCGACCGTCCAGAACTCAGTCGCGATAGCGCCAGGAACGACTGCCTGGATGCGAATACCCTTATCTTTCAATTCATGATGCAGGGACTGGCTGAGCGCCAGTACGAATGCCTTAGTACCGCCATAAACTCCATTCAAAATCTCGGGGGCGATACCCACAATCGACGCAATATTGATGATCGCCCCTTTTTGACGAGCGACAAAACCAGGTGCTGCGGCGTAGGACAGGCGAGTCAGAGCGGTCACGTTAAGTTCTATCATCCGTGTCATCGTATCGACATCGGATGCGAGCAGCGGCATGGTGGCCCCTACTCCCGCATTGTTGACCAGCAGGGTTATGCGCTCATCCTCGCGCAAGGTTTGCTCTACTCGTAAGAGATCGGATTTCTCTCCCAAGTCTGCAGACATCACACCGACATAGCGCCCAGTGTCCTTGGACAGGCGATCTGCTAGCTCTTGCAGACGCTCCTGAGAGCGCGCAACGAGAATAAGGTCATAGCCCCTGCGAGCTAAGCGGTCTGCATAAAGTGCACCGATACCAGATGATGCGCCGGTAATCAGAGCTGTTCCGAGAGAAGCTTGGTTGGTCATGGTTATTTCTCCTGAGGTGCGCCAGGGCGGCGCTTTTCAGAAGAATATCCAGCCTTGATAATGTCTCAAATGTCATATATACGTCTTTTTAAGACGCCGTTATGAAGGTGTCGACCCCGAGGTAGTTCAGATGCACCGCGCAGGCTTTATCATCTTCCCTGGCTTTCAGGTCATGAGCTTGGCAGTAGTATCGGCTTTCGAGATGGCCAACGTTGTCTTGGGCGAGCCGTTCTATGACATTACCCTGCTTTCGGAGCATGGCGGAGCCGTATGCTCATCTGCTGGTTTCAAGCTAGAAACCGAGCCTTTCGACGGCACGGCGTGGGATAGCCTTATCGTTGGTGCAGCAACGTTTATCCAGCCGGCCTCCCCCGGCTTGCTGGAATTTGTGCGCCGCGCCGCGCTCACTACGAGGCGAATTGCCGGTCCTTGCACCGGTGCCTTTACGTTGGCCGAGGCCGGTCTGCTCGATGGCCGCCAAGCCACTACCCATTGGTTCTTTGCCCGCGATTTGCAAAAGCGCTTCCCAGCAGTGCGACTGGAGGAGGACCGTATTTTCATCGTTGATGGCAACGTCTGGACATCCGCCGGCATGACCGCCGTGATCGACCTGGCGCTGGCGATGATCGAAAAGGATCTCGGACACGAGGTCGCCCAGGGTGTAGCCAAGAGCTTGGTTGTCTACCATCGTCGTACAGGCGGGCAATCCCAATTTTCGGCACTCTCAAAGTTAAGGCCGAAATCCGACCGCATCCAAAAGGCGTTGGATTACGCCAAGAAGAATCTGTGTAACCGGCTATCGGTGGAAGAACTTGCCGAAGCAGCCAGCCTTAGCGCTCGCCAATTCAGCCGAGCGTTTAGTGCTGAAACAGGGGTTGTACGCCGGAATCCCAGAAATTTCCGTCAGCCCAGCTCCAGTCCCGCCACGAGCGCATCCAGGTCGATGAACTTGCCGTCAGTCTGGAAGGTGTAATGCCCGTTCAGCAGGATGTGCCGCCAGGCCGCTGGCGACATCTGCGTGATCAACGCCAGCGCCTTGGCATTGCCAGCTGCCTCGTACTTCGTCAGCAGCAGGGACAGGATCGCCGAGTTGTAGAAGATGATCGCGTTGCCGATCAGCCTGGCGCACTGGTTGCTGATCTCGATTTCGATGTCGGTGCGGCCGGTCAATTCCTTCTTCCCACCGACTTGGGCGATGGTCGAGCGTAGCTGGTGATAGGACTCAATGCGGTTCTGCGAGCGGTGAACATTACGCTCCAGTTGCGGGTCGCGCAGGTAGCGCAGTGTGTAGATACTGCGGATGAGCTTGTCGAACTCGAAGATTGCGCGCCGCGTCGGGTTCGGCGCCGTATAGGTGCACAGCTTGCGGATCAGCGTGCCCTGCGTCATTTCCTTCAGGCCCAGTGTGGCGACGATTCGGTCGATGTTCGCCTTCTCACCGACGATGAGTTGCCGGTCGATCTGGCCAGCCGGCCGGATCAGGCATTTCTCGTACAATGCCAGATCATCGGCGCAATACAGCTCCTGCAACTGGTCGTCGAGGTCGGTGAAGCGCGGCTCGAAACGAAGTCCGAACCAGTGCAGGATGGCGAAGTTGGCCTTGTTGATGCTGTGCATGTCGCCGGTGATCGCGCTCGGCACGATGTCCGACGTGTTGCGATACCAGATGTCGAACACGTGGTGAGCCTCGTACTCGTGTGCGCCTATCAGGTAGCCGTTCAACGGCACGTGATTGCACAGCAGCGTGTAGGCGACGACGCCCTTGCCGCGGCCGAAATATTTGCGCGAGTAGCGCGCCTTCACAGTTGGTCGCTCGACGCCGAATTTCTGCCCATCAACGGCACCGTACAACGAATCGAGGTCGAACGAGTAATGCGGGAAGATCGGCAGTGCGGCGATGGCGTTGCTGATGCAATCGTTGGCCACATGTAGCGTCGCCTGGCGCAGGTACTGCTGGTAGGTACTCTCCAGGACGTGGTACGGGATGTCGCTGGTACGTGCCATAACCTGGTTGCCGTGGTTCATGGCTTGGGCAATGATCACCGCCATCAGACTGTCGGCGTCGGCTACCTTCTTCGCATAGCGTGGCTGCAATGGTGTCAGCGCCGACAGGAACTGGCACTGGCCGTTGACGAAGCGAAACACGTCGGCGACATCGCAGTATGGCAGTTGCTCGTAGAGAGCTTGCTCGCGCGCCTTCTGGTTCTCCCCCTTGGGCTTGCGCCAGGTCAGTCTCTGCGTGTCCTTGTCGTATTCCAGGTGCGTCAGCTTGCCCTGTTTCAGCTCGCGATTGAACGCCACCCATTGCGCACGCAACTCGGCCGCCAGTGCATCGAGCTGGGCACTGACCGGCTGCCGCAGGAAGGGGATGTCCATCTGCGCGAGCACGGCGGCTTTCTCGTCCATCGAAACCAACTCGTCGGACAAATGCCGGTGCTGCAAGCTGTCGTCAATGTAGAGCTCGCCCGCCTGGAAGCGTTTCCTGACCTGACGGTAAAGCCAGAATTCGTAACGATCGGCATGCAGGCCTGTCGGCGTGCCTTCGGCATCGAACATCAGCAGGTACGGACGCAAGCGTTTCGGCAGCGTTGCCGCCGGACATTCGTCGAGTGGCCGTTGTGATAGGCGCTGCTGCTTGGCGAACACGCTCTTGGCCCAAGTCAGCGCCGCGAGCCATGGGTTATCGGGGGCCGTGCCGGCGAAGTCGAGCGCGACGTACAGCGGCCGTAGATGGCGTCGAATGCGTTCGGCCAGGCCGTCCACCGCCTGCCAGTGCAGCGCCAGTTTGTTCAGTGGCTTGACGCTCATGCGCTGCGCCGTGTTTTGCAGCAATTCCCTGGACATGATTTTGTAGGCGCGTTGGCGCACCTCGCCGAACGGCGTCGGATCGGCCACGCTGTCGTCCACGTACAGCGACAGCAGGCGGCCAACCTGCGGCGTTTCCTGATGGCGTCGCAGCTGTTCGGCGACAAAGGACTGTTTCGCACCCGTGCGGCTCTCGTCCTCAAGTTTTTTCATGTGGAAGGCCATCGCGTCGACCAGGTTGTCGGTGAGCTGCCGGTAACGTACCCAGGCATAGCACAGCAGGTAGAGCCGGGTCTGCTCCGCCTTCAGGTGGCGCAGGTCATGGACGGTATAGAAGTTCGCCAGGCTCGCGTAGTACAGCAGGTTCTGCTGCGAGATGCCGAGCTTGGGCAGCAGCGCCTTGGCGATCCCGTGCAAGGACTTCAGCGTGGCGCGCTTCTCGCGCTCCCCTGCCATCTGACGCCAGCCGAAATCTTTAGCGTCCTGCTTGAGCGCTGCCAGTTGAGACAGGGTGTCGTCACGCACCAGGAGCTGGCCCAGCGCAGCTTTGGCCGATTCGTCCAACACTTCTGCCAGCAAGCCGCCCAAGCGCCTGCGTTCGGTGGACAGGGCTTCACTGACCAGCTCTTGTAAGGTGGTGTGGCCGGGCCGGATGATTTTGTGCTCGCTGAGCCAAACGATCAGTTCGGCGGCCACGAATCCTGGCATTACGTCGCGCCGCACGATCTGTTCAGCCTGCTGTGCCAGTTGCGGCAGGAAGCTAGCCGCCCACGACCGGTAGCCGAACAGTTCGGCGATCTGACCCCTCTGGCTGTAGTGCTCATGCTTGGTGATCGCCTTGCGTTCGAACGCTTCGCCGTGGAAATAGCGACTCAGCACGAAGGCGCAATCGTCCTCGACCTCATGCCAATCGAAGCGGAAGAAAGCATGCTTGGCCTTGAAGTAGCCGATCTGCAAGACGCAATAGACTTGGGCCTGCAGGCTAGGCCGGCTGCTGGCGAACGCCAGTTCAGATTCGGTCAACGCCAGGTATTCCAGCCGCTGAGCATCGTCGAAGTCCGGTAGGCCGTACAAGGCTTCCTGCTCTGCGTCAGAAAAGACGGTGAGTAGCTTATTCTTGTTGCTCATCGACCGTCCTTCCCGCACCACGCCAACCTGCTCGCGTCAATGTTTCGATCAACGTAGTGCGCTTGACATTGAAGTTGCGGCACACCGCCGCCTTAGACATGCCGCCATCGAGCGCGGCGACGATGGCGTCCAGCTTCTCACCAGTGATCGCCTGCGGCCGGCCGCCGATCCGGCCGCGTTTGCGTGCGGCGGCCAAGCCCGCGACGACGCGCTCCTGAATCAAGGCGCGCTCGTACTGCGCGAGCGCACCGAACACCTGGAACAGGAATTCGCCCGAGGGCGTCGTAGTGTCCAGGTTCTCTGTCAGCGAGCGGAACGCCACCCGCTTGTCCTTGAGCGAAGTCACAATGGCGAGCAGGTGCGACAGCGAGCGACCGAGCCGGTCGAGTTTCCACACCACCAGCACATCGCCGGCTCGAACGAACTCAAGCGCCCGCGCCAAGCCGGCACGGTCATCCTTCGCGCCAGAGGCACGATCCTCAAACAGGTGACGCGGATCGACGCCGGCGGCGAGCAGCGCGTCGCGCTGCAAGTCCGTGCTCTGGCGGTCGGAGTCCGACGACACGCGCATGTAGCCAACCAACATAGGCGGATAACCATCAAAAACAGGTTTCCGCATAATAGTGAATAGCGATAGAGTTTTCCGTACATTTTTGAGGGGGTGTTGCACAGGTAGCACAGCGGCGGCTGACAGCCTGTCGCAAAACAAATGTTTTACGACACCTCCTTGAGGTTGCCGCGTTTACATCATTACCTGAACAGGTATAAAATTCCGTCATGACAAACAAAGAAAAACCGCTCGAATGGATCGCGAGCAGCCACAAGGATTTGATGGCGTTGCCGTCCGACGTGCGTCGCCGTTTCGGTTACGCGCTCTCGTTGGCGCAGATAGGCGATCAGGATGACGCAGCAAAGGTGCTCAAGGGGTTCGGTGGTGCCGGCGTGCTGGAGGTCGTCGAAGACGATGCCGGCGGCACCTATCGAGCGGTATACACGGTCAAGTTTGCGGAAGCGGTGTTCGTCCTGCACTGCTTCCAGAAGAAGAGCAAGAGCGGAATCGCCACGCCAAAGGCCGACATGGACATCATCCGCGCTCGGCTGAAGGTGGCCGAGGTATTGGCACAGGAGCTACGAAATGCAAAAACGAATCATTGAAGGCGTCGAGGTTCAGCGCAGCTCGGGCAACGTCTTTGCCGACCTTGGACTGCCTGACGCTGAAAAGCTCAAGATCAAGACCGGCCTGGTGGTCGAGATCAGGAGGGCCATGCGCGCCCTTGGGCTGACTCAACAAGCGGCGGCCAAACGCATGGGCATCCCGCAACCGAAGGTGTCGGGCATGATGCGCGGCGACTTCACCAATCTATCCGAACGCAAGCTGATGGATTGTCTGAATCGCCTCGGCTACGACATCGAAATCAAGGTACGGCCAGCAGCCGAGCCGATCGGGCATCTAACGCTCGCAACCGCTTAATCGGAGCTCTCCTGATGGCAGCCCGCATCACCGACGACGAATGGGACGAACTGACTCCCGAGAATTTCGATACCACGGCACTGCTGCGTGCAGTCGATGCCGTGGACGTGCTGCGCGGCGATTTGAATGACAGCGCAGACGGCGCACCTCCGCAACTGCGCACCGACCTGTTGAAGCTGCATCAACTGGCAATGGCCGCGTTCAACGAGGGATCACGCAGCCGAGTGGCTGAGCTATTTGATCTCGCCGTGGATCTTCAGGATCAGGTTGATCATCTGATGACCTCGCTGGAACAAGTGCAAGAAACCCTGTCCCGGTTGACGGCGCTCTACCCAGAAAGCCTGTCCTGAATGTTCTTGGAGACAACCACATCATGAGCCGCAGCCGCCGCAAAACGCCCATCGTTGGGCACACGACCTGCCGTAGCGAGCGCGAGGACAAGAAACTCTGGCATCAGCGCTGGCGAACCCACGAGCGCACCGCGCTGGCCAGCGCGTCGCCGGAAGCTCTATGCGCCCATCTGCCTCTACTGGAAAACCAGGTCAGCAACGTCTGGTCGATGGGTAAGGATGGCCGCTCCTACTGGCCCATCAAGCGCCAGGCCGCCACGGCGGATCGCATTGCCAACCACAAGGGACGCAATCCGCAAGAGCGCGCCTCCCTGAAAAAGCGTCTGCTGCGCAAGTGGATGAGCAAATGAACCTGTCCACCATCGAGGCGCTGGCTATCGCTTGGGCGCGAATCGCTGAAGAAGCAGAACTCCCAGCCGGCTACGAGGGCACGGCGACGCCAGAGGCGCATCGGGCCTGCGAGGTGATCCAGGAGCGGATTCGAGAGCACGTCGTCGCCACCAATGACATGCGGCTGTTCGGCCTGCTGCACCTGCTTGGGCAGGCGTCGCTGCGCATGGAGCAAGCGCTGTGGCCGGAAGAATATGCGCGGATGACCCGCGAGGTCGAGGAAGCTCTCCGAGAGGCCGACGACCCCAACGCCAAGTCGTACACCCACGAAGAAGTCATGCAGGCGATGCAGGAACGCATCGACCGAGCGCGAGACAAAGCCATGTTGATCGGCTGACGGAAATTTCGGCGGTTCCGGCTGATCCAAGAATCTTGGCGTGACCTTACCTCCGCTCTACCGCTGGGTGCCAGCCTCGGCGCACGCCTAACCACCCAACTCAGAAAGGAAAATAAGTTGGTAAAACGCATTCCCGTATCCGAGCTTCGTCTCGGCATGTACATCCACAAGCTCGCCGGCTCTTGGGTTCGACACCCATTCTGGCGCGGCAGCTTCCTGCTGACCGAGCCTCAGGATCTCTCTGCCATTCGAGAATGTGGCGTCGGGGAGGTCTGGGTCGACTTGGCCAAAAGCCAAGTCGACCCAGAGAGCCCAGAGAGCCCAGAGAGCCCAGAGCCCAGAGCCCAGAGCCCAGAGCCCAGAGCCCAGAGCCCAGAGCCCAGAGCCCAGAGCCCAGAGCCCAGAGCCCAGAGCCCAGAGCCCAGAGCCCAGAGCCCAGAGAATTGTCGGAGGAGCAATCTCTGCCGTCTAGTCCACTAAGCAAGAAAAGTGACGGCGCAACCTCAATGGAGAGCGAAATGTGTTATGCACGGAAACTCTGTCTTGCGGCCGAGTCCCAAGTCATGGACATGTTCCAGGAAGCCCGGCTTGGCAAGGCCGTCGACCCAAGCACGACGTTGCCGCTGGTCGGAGAAATCGCTGCCTCGGTGCTGCGCCAACCTCATGCCCTCATCAGCGTCGCACGCATCAAAACGCACGACGATTACACCTACCTGCACTCGGTTGCCGTCTGCGCCCTGATGCTATCGCTGGCCCGGCATCTCGATCTAGACGAGGAGCAAACGCGCCTGGCTGGCATCGGCGGACTGATGCACGACCTAGGCAAGGCCGCGATGCCGCTGGAAGTGCTTAACAAACCAGGCAAGCTCACCGATGCCGAGTTCGCCATCATGAAGCGCCACCCTGTGGAGGGCGCAAAGATGCTGCGCGCAGGCGGGGCCGAGCCCGGGGTGGTGGACATTGCCCTGCACCATCACGAGAAGATCGACGGAACCGGCTACCCGGATCGCTTGGCCGGTGACGCCATTTCACTCCTGGCCCGCATGGGCGCAATCTGCGACGTCTATGATGCCGTGACGTCGGAGCGAGCCTACAAAAAGCCGTGGGACCCGTCCGCGGCGATGCGGCAGATGGCCAAGTGGGAGGGCCATTTCGACAAACGCATCTTCCACGCCTTCGTCAAGGCCGTGGGCATCTACCCCGTCGGCTCCTTGGTTCGCCTGTCCTCTCAGCGTCTGGCCGTTGTCGTTGAGCCGGGAATGGAATCACTGCTGACTCCCAAGGTTCGCGTGTTCTTCTCGCTACGCTCGAGAGAGCCGATCCCGATGCAGACCATCGACCTGGCGGCCACGAGTTGCAAGGACAGTATCACTGGCCCCGAAGACCCGACGCTCTGGAACTTCAAGAACCTCGACGACTTGTGGATGGAATAGCCCCCACAAAACGACGGCCCCGTGAGGGAGCCGTTGAACATCGTCGAGCGATGCCCGTCCAGGGAGGGATGGCCGAGCTCGATTCTCCAGAAGGTAGCTGGTGACACGAGTGTTGAGCCCACCCAACTAGGGTGACGGAAATTTCTGGGGTTCCGGCTTACATCCCCTGCATGACTCTCCTGAAAGGTAAGCCAGGTGTTGCGAAGACCTGGTACCGCAGGAATGCGTCACACGGGTGTGGAAGGCGGCAGGCGGGGCGGCTTTATCATTTTCACGATAGTTTGAATTTTTTTCAGGCTTTCTGAACCGGGCACAGGTATGGTGCGCCGGCTTGCATGTGGACCTGCAATTCAAGAGGCCCTTGGGTGGTTATGTCCTCTGCTCGGTAACCCGAGAATCTCGATGTTCCGAGGATGAGATACCCCCTTCGACACGGTGTTTAGACCGTGCCGGTTTGCTGCATTCGTTGGGCCACCTGGGCCTCTTCTGGAATGCACCACGTGCGTTCTGAAAGCGCTGAAGTGCCGGTTAGGCGTTGGAAGATTGGCCTTCCTGAAACGGAGGTCAACGATTATGAAGCGTATGCTGAATATTCTGAGCCACGTACTGACCATCTACCGGCTTTTATCGGCCGTGTGGGGGTTGATGCGTGACCACTGTGATGCGGTCTAAACGCCCGTCCAGTGTTGAGATGTAAAAAGGCCACCCGAGCGTAAGCAGAGGTGGCCTTTCTGTTTCCGGAGTGCAACTCAGGAAGGCAGGCCGGGTACGACTTACGAAGGTGCGTACCAGCGACGTTCGATGTTCAGCTGATGCTCACGCTCGTAGACACTCACGGTTCCAGCATGCTCATGTCGACCGCCCTCGTACTGGTCCGGATCGCTATCCAAAAGCTCATCGAGTATTCCCTTGACCCTGAGAGCGTGAGCTGCGCGCTTTGCTTTGATCGCCTTGCACACGTCTACAAAATCGGGATCAGCTTCCCCATGGCGGCGGTAGGAAGCCGCCATCTTTTGAAAGATCTGCATGTGCTGGTCATCCAGGTTACGCAGGCCATTGGCATCCATGGGGTAGGCAGCGCCGGCGTACATGGCCATCGCGAACGACTGAAGAAAGCCCGCGGCCGCATAGTCGCTGTCGACCAACACTGCCCGGTGGGTGGCGAATGGAGATTCTGTCATCTGTAGAGATCCTGGAAGGTGGCGTGAGGTCGATGATTACCAGCCGGCATAGTGGGACACGAGGTGGCCCCAGTCAGCGAGAGCCGAGTTATCGCGCAGGATGGTCAGCGCCTCGGCAGCGAGAATTTTCGTTGGGCAACCGCCGGTGAGGAACACGTTGTCCTTACCTTGGTTGTACAGATGCATAAGGCTCAGAGTCATCACCCTCTGAAGCGGGGTCATGGCCCTATACGCCTTACGCATCGCAGTTAGCTTTTCCGGGATCTCAGCGTAGTCCCTTGCCCAATCACACCCCTTGGGCCGGAGACTGTAATGATCGCCTATAGCCTGGAACGGCTTGTTGTGGCGCTCAAAGCACCCATGCAGCTGATACTTCTCAACGATAGCCCAGGCGGCCTCGCCGAAAATGCGTGCCCGCTCATCTGAACCCTTGAAAGAAGGCAGCTCAGCCCCGCACACGATCGCCAGGGCAGCATATTCCGCATAGTCCAGGCTCGGGATCTTGTCGACCAGGTCCACCAACGTATATCCAGGAAAGCGCCCGGCTGCGAAGGTAGGGTTAACCGCAGCATATGCTGCGAGGGCTGCGGGCTTCTGCGAGTGGTGGATATAGCCGTGACTGGCCGTTCCCACATCACTCAGCGACCACGTGCTCAGTGCACCTTGGTGGACGCCGAAGGCGGTCAACAGCTCTGTGGCTTTCACGTGATAGTGGGCTGCATCAAACATCGTTCGTCCTCTGAAACAGTTGATTGCAAAGCTTGTGGTGGATGGGGTTCTGCACCGCCAGATCTGCGGCTATGCATTCCTCTGCCAGGTTCGGCCTCGCTTCATCACTGCAACCCTAGAACGTCGGTGTGGGCTTCGCAACCCCTAGAAATATGGCCGAACAAGGCTAAATCGCAGGCACAAAAAAAGCCGCCTGAGAATGGGCGGCTTTCTTAGGCCAAATGAGCTGAGAGGATCATCTGGCATGCGCGTACTGAAACGGTCGAACCTCAAAATAATATCCGAATTGCAATCTAGTGGGCAACCTGACCTGCCCCACCTTTTCACTAATGAAAAACCCGACCACTAGGGCCGGGTCTGTGCTGCGTTTGGAGATGATCCAGCCTAAGCCGGCAGATACTTGACCTCGGTCTCCGACCTCACCAGCTCTTGGATCACTGGGCACGTGGAAAGGCCGGTATTGACCATGTATTTCGCTGCACTCAACAGGTAACGTCGCTCTGCCAGGTACTCGCAAGGCTCAAGACCGTTGGCTCCATGACATTCGGAGAGGAAGCATTGGTAGAACACGACCTCACGCATGTCAGGGTCAGATTTGAACTTCGGTTTCACACCTACGACACGTGCTAGGTGGAATCCTGTTGGGATCACCGAAGCCCCGTGGGCAGCAGTAAGGGTTTGCAGCATGGTGGCCCCCTGGGCATTGCCTGTGATTGCGATCAAGCTTCTGAACAGGTATCTAAGCGGCTACATAGGGCACGCCAGTAACGGGCATCCTGCATCGACTCCCTCCTCATACGGCGGTATTCGGGCCTATAGCGGTGCGGTTCTGTACGAGCGGAGAGCGAGTTTTCCTTTGCCATTCGTAGACAGAAATTCAACTTGAACAGGGCATGTGCTTTCGGTCGGGTTGACTGCTGTGTTGTTGCGGTGGTCATTGGAATTGCTCCTTTGATTTTTGGCCTAGTGCGTGGAGATGGCGCACATCGATCACCACGCAAGCAGCTCGGCCGCGGGATCGAGTAGGAGGCGGCTTCACAGCCGCCGTCCTCTCACACCACCGTGCGTACGGTTCCGTACACGGCGGTTCAGGTTATACGGCTAAGCCGGTTTATCGTATCCAGTATCGAGACCAGTCCGAACCTATCCCATAGCCTCTTCGGTAGCGCCTGATTCACATGAGATGCTCCCGAGTTCCACCACGGGCCTCGGCCATTAAAGGCCGATTTACAGGCACGTTCTTCGCTCAGGCCCAGGCGCATCAGGTTGCGCGCCCTCGTTGAGGGCCGTTTCCATTGACGCCAGATGACGCAGCGAAGTTTATGCCTGACCCAACCATCCAATTTCTCAAGTGGGCGTTTGCTCTGGCTGAGCTTGAAGTAGCCAGCCCAGCCTCGCAGGACAGGGTTGATTCGCTCAATGACAGTCGCCACTTTGCGGGCCCTTACACTGCGTAGCAATATTCTGAGTCGGTCGCGTAAGCGCCCCAGGCTCATCGTTGCCACACGCAGCCTTGGTTGCTGGTGCCTGCTCATCCCGTAACCCAAGTAGTCACACTTCCAAGCCCCTGCTACTTGGCTCTTCTTCCGGTTCACCGTCAGTTTCAAACGATGGCACAGGAAGCGCTCGATACTGGCCAACACCCGCTCGCCCGCCCGAGGACTGCGCACATAAATGTTCGCATCATCGGCGTAGCGCACGAAGCGATGACCCCGCCGTTCCAATTCGCGGTCGAGCTCATCCAGAAGGATATTCGACAGCAACGGCGAGAGTGGGCCGCCTTGCGGTGTCCCCTCTTGCCGTTGGCTGACGATACCGCCCGACATGGCCCCAGCTTCAAGGTAGCGGCGGATGAGCCTAAGCACTCGCTTGTCTTCGACGCGACGCTGCAAGCAGGCCATCAGGATGTCGTGGTTGACCCGATCAAAGAACTTTTCCAGATCAAGCTCCACGCACCAGCGATGCCCCGCCGCCACATGGGAGCGGGCCAGTTCAACGGCTTGGTGAGCGCTTTTGCCCGGACGAAAACCGTAGCTGTAGTCCGAAAACAGCGGATCGAAGAGTAGCGTGAGTTGTTGCTGTAATGCTTGCTGGATCAGGCGATCCACGACGGTGGGGATTCCCAGTTGCCGTGTGCCGCCCTGCGGCTTGGGAATTTCAACCGCTCGCACTGCTTGGGGATGGTATTCACCGGCCAGCAACCTGGCCTTGAGGGTTGGCCAATACTGTTTCACGTAGCCCGCCAAGTCAGCGACCGTCATGCCATCGGCACCCGGAGCCCCCTTGTTGCTAACCACGCGTTGATACGCACGCCTGAGGTTGGCCGGTGCAAGCACCCGCTCCATCAGCGTGTCCGGCTCCGCGTTCGTCCACGTCGCTGACGCCGCCGGCACCTTTGCACTGTCAGGCATCACCCTCGGCTTCTGGCCGGGATTCGGAGTGACAGATTCCGTTGTAGGAAATTTCTGCATTACGGCTACCAACGAGACAGTGACGCCTACTGGCGGCATAACCTGTTCGGCCCTTGGTGGCGCGGTTAACCGCCACTTACTACGGCCTCGGCTGACTTCTGCACGCTCGTCCCGTCGCCTCTCGACGCTCGGTAGCACAGTGGCAAACGTGCAGATCTCCCAGGGTAATTCGCGTGACCTTCCTGCTTATGCCTGTCGGATTTACGTCACAGCGTCCCGTGCAAGTACTGGGCTTTGACGATTTGGGCCGCCTCACCCCGCTGTGCCGCCTCTATCCGCTTCCTGTTCGTCAGGCCAGCAGTTTGCCTCGGGCTTCCTTCAGATTCGCGGTCGCCCACGACACCCTTGCCTCTGGCTAACACTTCCCCTTGCCGGGTGTGTAGAGGACTTTCACCTCCAAGTCACCCGCTTTGGCCACCACAACCAAGCGGGTTGCGCTACGCGCAACGCGCCATGCCTGGCGCACCCAAAAAAAAAGCCCGACTAGGTCGGGCGTGGGTGTAGCGTTAAGCGGTCTGGTAGATCAGTTCCGCCGGGTAGACGAAGACCTGAAGTTTTCCCTGCAGACATGACAGCTCATACACCTGCTTCGCTGGTGTCCGGCCGGGGCCTGGCAGATGACGTTTTCCGACTTCAGACCAGCCCAAGCGTTTCAGTTCAGCAACCTTCTGCTCCTGGTAATGCGACATTGATGGATCCCCCTTCGTGATCACAGTCGACCAGCTGGTTCCATCTCACCAAAAATCCCGAACTCAACAAGCGTGCTGAATGCGATTTCGAGGGCCGGCTTTTGGTGGGCGAGATCCAATGCTCTCTCCCCTGCAGCTTTCCCTTTCTCCGCCTGCCAATCACACAGGAAGTCGGAGAACCGACGGTATCTGTGGAAGTCGATAAACCGGTCGAAGCAGACCTCTTCTGAGGCTGCCAGGGCGGTCATCGCCGTGAGCAGATCTTCAAATGCAGGGAGTTCACTACGTTTCAATGTGCCATCAGCTAAGAGCTGGTCGACCGTGGCTTCAAAGCGTTGCTGGTGTTCTTCCAGGCTACCGCTCACGATCCGAAGCGCGTGATCCTTCGCGACAAACTGATTTCGCCCATCGCGGTGATAGCGCGGATCGAACTCAGCGAAGCTGGTCTGCTTGAGTGAAAGCCCAGAGGTGACTCCCTCACGATCTGTTTCGATGTTCAGGCGATCAACGAATGGGGTCGACCACCGGATGCCGGTCAGCCCCTGGCGACCAGTCTGGACCATCACCATCATTCCATCAGTCAGTTCAAGTGTTGCGAGCATGAGTGTGTCCCCTTAGAACGTTGATCAAGTCCAGGGGGATGAGTCACATGAACCACGAAACTCACCAATTTTGTCTGATCGGGCACACTCCCGGGGCACCGAAAAAAACCCGGCACGTGGCCGGGTTGGGTGTAGCTTTAGGATACAGAGGGCCTGGGAGCGATAGCAGGCTCACAAGCGCGGACCACCACTTCGTAAACCAGCTTCGGCCGAGGGCAGTTCCACTGGTTTTTGAAGAAGACCCCGTTGGCGTTGTGACACCCATAGCTGGCCGTCAGTCCATCGAGCTTGCCGAGCTCCTCCAAACGCTTAGTCAGGTCGAAGGCTCTCTTACCGGTGACATGCCAGAAGCCACGCCTGGCCACCGTTTCCCGCATTTCCTGCTCAGTCTTGGATACAGCCATTTCAGCACCCCTTCCCGGCCGCAATCTGGCGCTTAACAGGCACCTTGTAGGCGTAGTGGGTGACCACGTCGCAGCGCCGCATTCCACGTCGAAGCATGTTGAGTGCAGGCTGATGCTCACGAGTATGGAGGCAGTAGCGTGTGCCACCCTCTAGTCGACGGAGCTCGCCCATTTCATGATTGATCAGCGCAATGTTCAGCTCATCCTGCAGCTGTTCCCGCTCCGGGCCTGTGGCGTTATTGACGCGATTCTGCAGAGTTTCGATGATAAGGCTCATGGTGCTCCCCATAGGTGTTGGTCTAGTTCTGGGATATGCATCACAGGCAACTGGAACAGCACCAATCGAGGAGATCCCATGGCTTGGGATGTTGAGGTAGACGCTAGCGAACGAGCGCCAGGCTCATTGAAACCGGTAGATGATCTTCTCTGTTTTGCAGAGGGGGCATCGCTTGGCGATCCTCACCACCTCGCCAGAATACTCCCGTGTCACGATACGCCCAGGATGGCCGCGCAATCTGCAGATTGCTCTCCTGAATTTCTGATACAACCCACTCATCAAACGACAACCGTGCCCGCACTTTATGGATGGCACAATCGTATCATGTACAGCCCGACTGCCGGCGGTGCACCTCATTGACGACGTATCATCAAGGTCCAAAAATGGGGCCTCGAACACTGCCCTCCTTCGAGACTCAACCCATGCAAGCAAAAGCGAAGATCGACCGCGCAGCTCTTGAGGCAATAGCCGAATCAACCCGCCGCGGGCTGTTGCTTCTTGTCGACAAACCCGGTTCTACCTTCAATGGTTTTCCGCGAGGAACCTGCGGTCCTGCCTCGGACATCCTAGGTCGACTCATCAAAGAACAACTCGGTGCTGATGGTGTGTATGTGTGGGCTGAAGACCATCCGAACCTAAAAAGGGAGCAGTCTCACGCCTGGTTCGAGGTCGACGGGTTCATTATCGACCTCACCTATGATCAATTCCCAGATACCGGGCTTACAGGTTGGGTCTTCGATCAGGGCAACGAGTGGCACGCCAAGTTCGCCGAGCAGGAACGTCGGCAGGGCTTCTGTCCTCCCAGCGGCTGGCCTGAATATCCACTCGATGGTTATGCCGCCGCTAAATCACAGATCTGAACAGGCAGGTCCCGGTACGGTCCACATGCACTGGTCCCAGGCGAAAAAAAACCCGGTCTAGTGACCGGGTCATGTGCAGCGTTTGGAGCGCGAGCATCAAGCTGGCGCTAAAGCCTGAAGTGCAGCAGTCATGCCGACTCCAAGATTTGTTCACCGGAGTGACAAGTCGAGAGATCGATCTCTACTGGCTTTTGGTCAGATTTTGCGGTCACCACGAAGGTGCACGCGCTGTCCTGTTCACCGGCGGCAATGTGGCTGCGGAAGTACCGGTCTGCGACGGCCTGGGCTGCCGCATGGTGATCCCCCTCAACCTCAACATCAGCACTCCAAGTAACGAGATACTGCCGTTCACCGCCAGCTTCAAGTTCAGTTGTGCCTCCGGCCAAGTGGAAGTGACTCTGCAGTTCAGCGATCGGCTGACGTGCGCTGACAACCTCGACGTCAGAATGTCTGATGAATCCCGAGAACCAGAAGCTGGACGCATCCACATTTAGACAGCCGGCCTTCAGTAACACATCGTTGTCGCAGCCGATCTCCTCCGCCTCTTCAGTGCCAGGAGCGTACTGATGGAATGAAGCAGTGCTGTCAAACGTCTCCACTTTGTGAAGCCCATTCTCTTTAACCAGTCGAGCTAGATTGATGATGCGTTGAGTTGCAGCCAGATCGATGCTGAAGGATGCAAATTCTGGCGTATCTTCTGCGCCGTTGGTGGCGCGGGTTTCAACGATATAGGCCTTTGCGGTGCTGGACGAATTCATAGCGATACCCTCAGGTGTGTTGGTCTAGTGAAGGGAGATGCATCACAGCCAACATGAACCGAGGACCCCAAGGACTGAGACGCCCCGCAATGCGGCGTTGCCCCACTGAATGACGCCAAAAAGAAAACCCCGTCGCTAGGACGGGGTTTGATGGGGGTTAACGGCGATGAGAGCAGATGCTCTTCAAGGCCCTGTCGACCAGGTCACCTTCGTAACTCAAGATGACCTCCACGTTGCTGCACGAGCGCTGGGAAGGTCCCAGAGCACGTGCTGCGATCAGGTAACCGTTGGGGTCCACTTGCGATGCAGCGCCGAACAGAACCGCATTATCGACCACTGCGCGGAGAACATCCCCGGCGCCATCGTCTTCGGTCCAACTGGGTGACACGGTGTTGCGAGCACTGACCTGGTTACCGCATACACGGAAGTGCTCAAAGCGCCCGGGGGCATTTTGAATCGAGACCGAGTCGCAGCCTTCAAATTTACCCACGTAGATGACCGGCCGTGTGGCGCCGTTGATGCGAGCTACGGTGGACATTTTTGAGGCAGCAACCGACAGAACAGCATCTGAAGCCTCCGAAGCACTTGCCGCATGCGGTAGCACCTGGAAGGCTAAAGCCGCGGCGATCGTGTACCAGCGTTTCATGAGGCGACCTCAAGTTTCGGAATTGAATTTTGACGTGAACGCATCAGCGTCGGAGAGGTTGCGTGCAAGATCTGCTGCTTGGGGTCCGAGCTGAGCGTATCACCAAGGAGCACTATGATCTCCCCGATTTCGACTCTATGAATGGCACAATTCGCGGCCAGCTGAATCGCAACCATGCGAGCGCAAATGCCATCGATATCGCATGCGTGAAAAAGCCATTGCTGGAGCTCCCCAGGACCTTTCGTTTCGAGCAGGTAGTTTGCTTTTGCCAACAGCATAACTCCACTGCCACAAGCCGGATCTGAGTAAGCTTTGAGATCACCGGCGCGAGGCAGGTCGATGTCACCATCGCTCATCCTGACCATCAGGCTTGCCAATGACCAGGGCGTGAAGAACTGCCCCAGCATTTGCTTGCCGCCATGGCTGGCCAGCTCTTCGTAGAGTGGGCCTAAAATGTCCTTGAACGGTTCTTCATTGGCCACCGCCTGATCGTACAGCGTGATAACTCGTCCTATTTTACCGCGGACATCATCAGGTATGGGATACCAGGGCTGAAACCCCCAAAGCTCCATCACTGCCCCTAGGAAAAATCGAAACATCTCCGCCGGCGGATACCGGTGGCCATCACACAGTGCTTCTGCCAGTGGCTTGATGGTGGGTGGTACCGCGCGTGCTAGTTTGCTTGCCATGGGCAATCTCCAGAGAGGTTGGTCGTATGCATTGGGATGCATCACAGCGACCTACAACGCCGGCCGGCGCCTGGGCATAAAAAAACCGCTCCGGTTAGGGAGCGGTTGCGTAGCGTTAATCAGCGGACTCTTCCGGATCAGCAACGTCCGGAATGGAATCACGCGGCACCCATGTCCAGGTTGCGACAAATGCGCCATCTTCACACAGCGTTACCTGGGCATCTTCATTGACCTGCAGATCATCATTGGCGATGTTGTCCAGCGCCCATGAACGGTACCGGTCCTTGAGAGCGTTCGAGTCCACTGCCTGCTGATCCGGCTCTTCTTGCGCCAGCAGTTTCTTTTGAGCGAGCTCATCGAGCAACTGAGCAGAGGGAGCGCACTGCGACAGACCGAAGTGAACTCCCTGGAGCCCGTAGCGTTTGGAAAACTCTTCTGCCGTCATCTTGGCCAGCACCTTCTCGATGCAATCACTGCACAGACCGTGACCAGCATCTTGATTGCCCCATTGCCGACCTGTGGTACGAGCACCACAGCACGGGCACAACAAGCGCACTGGGGCATCAAGATGCCCGGTCAGGTCGACTTGTGCATATGGAACATCACGGAGCTCACAGTAGGCTTTCTCATCGCCATCGGCGTCATACAGGCCCAATGTGCACTCATCCCACTCCTCAGGTTCAGCGATGGACACCTCGATCGAAAGAAGCAGGTATTGACCGTTGCAGAACTCCTTCCGCAAAGCCATGCAACCGCCTCCGGTGTGATAAACCTCGAAGCCATACGCCTGTACGGGGTCAACAACAGTTGTTCCGCACGGTGAAAAGTAGGGGTTGCGAATCTCCACGTCGTTGAACATGAAAGCCATCTCCGACGGTGAATACGGCCGCTTGAGTTCCTCGCCATTCGGCAGGACCTCGGTCATGACCATTTCTTTGGTATCAGCTGCGTTGTTTGCAATTACGTCCATGGTGCTGCGCCTCTTTGGGTAGTCATCTTGGTCTGAGATGAAGCACAGCCAGCTGTAACGACAGGCAAAAAAAAGCCGCCCCATAGGGAGCGGCGGTACAGCGGTTTAGATTCGAGCAGAGACCTGGTAACCCTTGCCTCCTTCAGCCTGCGTCACGCCGGCTTCAAGAGTGATGGTCACATCTTGCAGTCCTGCATTCTTGAACATACTCGCCACAGTTTCGGCTACCGGCTGCATTTCAAACGGCAAGACGGTGAACCAAGCTTTCGAAAACTTGCACCATCGGCACCCGTATCCAGCGAACCAGCCATTCTCGCGATTTCCAGGAACCGGATCAGGCATTTCCAGAATCTTGTTGATGCGGGTGGCAAAGGCTTCCGGGAATTCCTTCAGAACTGAAGACATAGGAACCTCTCGATCAAGCGGCTTGGTTGTGCTGTTGCTGTTGCTGGCGCTTGCCCAGCTCATTAAGGGTGTCCAGTTTTGCGATGAATCGCTCAGCCGCAGTGGTGCTGGCCAACTCAGAGACCGACTCATAACGGTTCATTCCGCCTGAATAGTCCTTTCGGCCCTCACAGGATCGGTAGAGCACTTTGAGCACTCGATCTGAACCTAGATGAACCATCAGATAGAGATGATCGCTGTGCAGGATCACCTCCCCCATGACTGCGTTCCCGCCTTTACACGACCGAATTTCGTAGCTCGTTTCTGGAAGCTTCAAACGGCCGGCGATCTCTTTGAGCAATCGCTTGCCAGAGCGGTGAAGGGTTTCTTTGGTGATGCGTTTTTCGAGCAGCGCTTTAGGGATTTGCAGCATGACGTTTCTCCACAGGGAATGACGGTCTCTTGCGAAGACCTGGTGACGGGAGATGCGCAACACAGGCATGCAAAACAATCGCGGCCCTTTCCAAGAGCACTCAACAATCCATAACACGTATGTATATTTCTATTGATTTGCTTTCAATCCTGACAGTATTATCCGGCCATCCAATTGATATCACCTAACAAGGTCAGGACGAATCAGCCCATGCACAACAATGCAACCCCCTTCAAGCCACGTCTCTCCCTGCTTGTCGCCTCCATCGCACTGGCCATGAACGCTGGCACTGCGCATGCCGCTTACGCCGGCATTGATGTCTACGCACCAACGCTGGGCTCCTCCAGTACCACCTATGATTCGCACATCGGCGGCTCTGGTGATGGCTCCACCCTGGTTGGCGCCCAGTTCAACCCGAGCACCGAAACTACCGAGGCCTTCAAGTGGACATTGCTGGGTGGCAAGCAACTGCTGGCCAGCCTTGGGACCAATGCCGCCGCCTACGCTGTGTCGAACGAAGCTGACGTCATCGTCGGTAGCTCTGTCGACAGCGTCACGGACAACGAAACCGCCGTGTACTGGAACAACGCCGGCATTCACAAGCTGGACTTCCTGAACGGCGGTGCCGAAGCTGAAGCACGCGCCGTTTCGGCTGATGGCAGCGTCATCGCCGGTTCTGCCGACGACGGTCTGACCGGCAACCGATCGGCAGTAACCTGGGACCTGGCTGGCGCTGTGACTCAGCTGGGCTACCTGAACGACGGCACCTACAGCTACGCCATGGGCATCAGCGCTGACGGCAAGGTGGTGGTGGGGTACGCACAGAACGGCGCCGGCAATGGTGATATCGCCACTCGATGGGTGGGCGGCGGTAGCGCCGAGAGCCTCGGCACCTTGGAGGGTGGTACGCAATCCATCGCCACGGCGACCAGTGCCGATGGCACTTACATCGTCGGTGCGAGTGACTCTTCGCTCGCCCTGAGCGAAGCTATGATCTGGTCCGAGCTGTCCGGCATGAAGGGCTTGGGCTTGCTGGCCGACGGTACCCTGTCCAAGGCTGAAGGCGTCTCCGCCAACGGCGCCGTGGTCGTCGGTATCGCGGACACCACTGGCACTGTCTTCTCCGGCTTCCGCTGGACCGCTGAGACCGGCATGCAGTCGCTGGTCGAATGGCTGCAGGATAACGACCCTTCCTACACTCTCCTGGCCAACAACACCCTGAACTCCGCCACTGCGGTATCTGCAGATGGCAACACCGTCTTCGGCCTGGGCTTCCTGAATGGTCGCTCGCAGCCGTTCGTAGCGCGTTCCTACGGCCCAATCTCCGAGCCTGTGGTCACTACCCCACCGGTGGTAACCACTCCGCCTGAAGAGACCATTCCAGAGGTGACCCCTCCCGTCGTCACCCCGCCTGTTACTGACCCAACGCCGCCAAGCACCGGTGGCTCCTCCAATGCAGGGGACACTTCTACTGGCGGCAGCGATGCAGGCACGGGCACCGGCGCCGGTGGTACCGAAACCGGTGCGGGTACCGGTGGCACTGGGGGCACTGACACGGGTACTGGTGGTACCGGTGGAACTGGCACTGGCGCGGGTGGCGCTGAGGCTACCACTCCACCGACTGGCGTGATCGGTTTGCTGGACCTCGGCGACTCGTTGCAGAATGCGACCCTGTACGCGCAAGCCATGCAGAATCAGCTGCAAGGCTTCGTCCAGGACCAACTGTCCTGCTCGACATTCGACACCAGCGGCATCTGTGTCAGCGTCAGCAGCCAGATGACTCATCACTCGGGTACTGTCCACGGTGACAACGTGTACGGCGGTGTTACCGCTGCATATCGACTGACTCCTGACCTGGTTGCCGGCATCGGCTACCAAGGCCCGAGCACCTCGCTCAAGATCAACGATGACCGCGTCGAGGGTGATACCAACACGATCGGTGCTTTCGTCGAGTACGGTAACCGTCTGCGCAAAGGCGTATTCGCCCGGGGCGCCGTGGCTGTTTCCGAAGGCGATGCCACCATCAAGCGCTCTTACAAAACCGGTGCCGGCGACGTCGAGTCGAAAGGCAAGGCCGATGTCAGCCAGCGTGCCGTATCCGGCCAGGTCGGCTACGTCTTCATCCTGCAGGACAACATCGCTGTCATGCCTTTCCTGGGCTTGGACTACCTCAACACCAAGCTGGATAGCTACACCGAGACCAGCGGCTCCTTCCCGGCGCACTTCGATAAGCGGACCGAAGAAAACATCTACGGTACCGCGGGCCTGGATGCCAGCATGAACCTGGCAAATAAGGCCATCGTCTCGGCGAACATCAAGCACGTCAGCCGCCTGAACAACTCGCAAGACGATCTGACCGGTGATGTGATGGGTGTGTCGCGCTTCGACATGAAGCAAGACACCACTGAGCGCTGGAACGAAGTGGGCGTTGGCCTGCAGGTTGCCGGCCCGTTCAAGGCCTCCCGCGTGGGCATCACCTACGGCCACCGCTTCGGCAGCGACAAAGCCGTTGCCTCGGACGTCGCTACGCTGTCCCTGTCGGTCGGTTTCTAATCGGAAACTGGTACACCAAGCGCCCCACTCAGTAGTGGGGCGTTTTTGTTTGTGGGCGGTTATCGGCAGGCAAAAAAAAGCCACTCCGAAGAGTGGCCGGGGATCATTGGTGTTAGGCAGCAGGCTGCTTGTTCTGTTGCTCCCACCAAGCGCGGAAGCTGGTTACCAGAGAGCAGCCATTGTCCTCAGGCAAGGCGATTACCGCCTTGTTCTGGAGACTGATTGCATGCTCTGGCTCACCATCACGTGAACAGTGGTAGAGCTTGAAGGTGTTACGTGTATCGAGCTGGAAGCAGCACAGAGTGCCCTTCGGCCGTTTGTAATAGACCCGGCAGAAACCCGAGTCAACGGAGTGGAAGGCCAGCTGTTCAACTGCTGGAACTTCAGCGGGAGGGAGCAGGCTGTTGCGATGCTCAACGAGCAGCACACGCAAGGCTTCCAAGTTGAGGGAGCGCTTAACTCCATCAGGGAACAGTTCGTCGCCAAACAAAGCGACCAAATCTGCCTCCAAACTCTCTTTTACCAAGTGGCAGTCTACCTGGTCCCAGGCACGACAATTGATCCATTCTCGCTTTTGCACAGGCGTTTCATTTTCATCAACGTAACCACGCTGATCAGCCATAGCCTCAGCTACTTTGACGCAGGCTTCAGCGTGGCTGGTAGCATGCACATAATCACTGTAGGTACCTTCATCCTCCTGAACCCAGTTCAGAGTAACAGCGTAAAGGTCAACGGCAGGTTGATTAACTCTTACTTTGGTGTCGCTCATGTTTAGTTTCCTTGATTAATTAGAGTTAGCCAGCGAGCTTCATATCTTGCTGAAGCGCAGTTTTGCCTTCATTGAAAGCGTTTAAGAGTTCCGGGATATCAGACAGGAGTGCATGAGGGGTTTCAGACGCCCCCCAGCCATATCCCCAGGCAGCATCCTTTGCATCTTGAAATGCATTGGCTGCTAGTTGAGTGGTTTCCGGCGATTTCATGAGTAGTACGGCTAACGCCCATTGAGATCGAGCGTAAGCCGCAAGCTGAAAACAGGTATTCATACGTTCACCACAGTAGTTTCATAACTATCTGTAATGACGCACACGGACCTGTATTGTAGTTGTACTGCGCAGTACACAGGCCAGGACAAATATCCGGATATTGACTTGAAGGTTTTGAAGCTTTGCTAAAGAATTACTGCATCATGTTCTAGGAATGAAAACCATGCTGCCTGACGCACTGGTAACCATCGGGATGTTCGCCATCGCCTTTTTCGTCATTTGGCTGATGCTGGTGTTCTTGCTCTTGATCCACGAAGCCGGGCATCTAATACCGATGCAGCGGTTTGGTATCAAGCCAGACAAACTCATTATTGGTGGATACAAGCTTTTCTCGTTCCGAAAATCCGGGATCATTCATGAAATTGGTCTGATTCCGCTGTGGGCATATGTGGTCAGCTCCGACTATGAAAAGGCGCCCTCAGACCGCCGGGCGATCATCGCTGCGGGCGGCCCTCTCATCTCACTGGCGACCGGCCTGCTGTTCTTCGGGATTAACTACGTCACGCCGAACTGGCCGACGCTTGTCGCGGCCCAGGGCTCGATCCTCCTGGCGGCGACTAACATCATCCCCCTGCCTCCAATGGACGGGTGGACGATCGTCGAGTATTTCTTGAACCGCCGCGGTATCTACTTTGATGACAGGAACAGGCGGCTCCTCATGGGCGTAGGGTTGGCGACCATAATTGCTATCACCCTCGCCCTCTAGAATTACAGAACTCTGCTCTTCATCTCCTGGTGCAAGTTCAACCCACCAGGAGATGACTCATGACCACTACTTCCCTCGACTGCACCTCACGGCTCCCAGCTGTGCGCCCAGGCTTCTTCGAGGAGGCCTTCCAGAGCTACAACGTACCGCCGAGAATCCGCGCATTTGCAGAAGCTTTCTGCATCCGCTTTGACGTTCGCGGCATCTGCGACCCGGCCTATTGTGCAAACTCTGCAGCCCTTAAGCTGAAGATCGGTGATGGTTGCGGGACCTTCGATCACGAGAAAGAACCCGTCGAGAACGGCATCCCCCTGATCGGTGAGCAACTGCTGTTCTCATACAGCACCTGCATCCAACGAGCAGAGCCAGGCACTACCGCCGACGTCATCAACAGCATGGTGAAAGCTGCTCTGGCGGGGGCAACCGTTGAGGAGCTCTTGCCACCGCCAGCAGCACCCGCTGCTACAAGCTGAACACACCCAAACCGCCTTTCGAGGCGGTTTTTTTTCGTCGATCAAATGCAGTTATTGCTTTTAGATACAGACGGCGTATGTGTTCATGTATTATTCACGCGCTAAAACCATGAAGGATCAACCATGCTCACGAGCCAGCCCCAGCAAGGCATTTCTTCTCCCGCCCACCTGCCGGCCGGCAGCACCTCAGCGGTTAAGTGGTTCTCCCAGGTCACTGTCGAGCTTTCGTATTGGCACGGGAATCAGAGACTGAAAAACCTCGATCAGTTCGAATGGCATGGTGATGCCGTGATGGCGCCAGCGCTGACCCACGCTCAAAGCAAATGTGATTTCTACCAGATCGACGAATCGTCCTCCCTTGAGCTGTGGGCGTTCCGCTCCCAGTGGCAAGTTGCGAAGGTTCGTGAGGGCGCCGACCAGCACTGGTCGTTTGCGGACAGCCTCGACCATGACGTGACAAGGGTCTTGGTCAGCCATCATCCAGTCTGGTCATCAAAACACGGGAAGATGTCCCCTCCTGACACCTGGCCAGGGTTCACCGCTACATTCCGGAAAATCATTTCGGTCGACGCTAGCCGGTCAACCGCTGAACTGGGAGGCTTGGTCACTGCGGCTCTGTGCGTCATCGAGCAAGGTCCTGAAGCTCTGGGGCTCGCGATTACCGATGGTGGAATTCGAGACCTGACTATTACACGCGTCGGAGCAAACACCCGTAGTGCTGGTTGCGAGTTGTTGATGGTGACGGGGGCAATCGCGGTGGCCATGTCACCCTACCAGGCTGAGCCCGGCTTTGACCAACTGGAAGCAGCCGTCCGCAGCTCAGTCGGCATCAAGCTATCCCTCGTCGACGGAGTCACTGCCTCGGGGCACCTCGATGCTGGGCAGCGCTCGACAATCTGGGTAGTCGAAGGACAAAATACACTAAATAATACCTAGCGCGTATGCGTACGCGTTATGTAATATTGCCGCGCCGGACAGATAGATACCCTGTCCGAATGGCTGGTGTCGGCAAATCTGGGTTATGCGCAGGTGTCAGTCATCTCTCTTAGCAAGTTCAACGATTTCTGACCCTTCAGGAGGGCACCGCCATGACCACAACCGTCGAAAACAGCAGCAGCGAACACCAGTTGGATCTGGATTTCCGCATGATCATCACCACTGGCAACATCAAAAAAGCGATGGAAAAGGGTGATGGCAAGAAGCGGTTCACCGCAGGCGACCTCTGGAACATAGCGCCAGGTACTATCCAGGTCATCCCGGGGTACAACGTAAGAGAGCGAAATGCTGACTACTTGGCCAACGTTCAGAAACTGAAGCAATCCATCAAGGACAACGGATTCAAGAAAGACTCGGCTCTCTCGGTCATCATCCGTCGCGATGAGAATGGAGAGCAGTCAATTTGTCTGAAGCGTGGCCATCAGCGTCTTGAAGCCACGATGGAATTGGTCGCCGAAGGTGAAAGCATCCCGACCGTCCCTTGCATCATTGCTGCAGATGATTGTTCCGAAGAGGACATGACTGCAGACCTTGTGCTCAGCAACAATGGTTCACCGCTTAGCCCATATGCAACAGCAGTTGTTTGCAAACGCATGACCCGCTTCCATCCCGATGACCATTCCGCGATCGCCAAAAAACTGAATCTCTGGCCCGCCCAGGTTTCGGACTACCTCTTGATGATCAACGGACCTATCGAGATCAGGAACTACGTCCGCGACGGAGTGGTTTCCTTCACGCTGGCTGTTCAGATCCTTCAAGAGCATGGCCCCAAAGCTCTGCAAGTGATCGAGCAAGGCCTTGCCCGCTCAGCTGCTGCAGGCGGCAAAACCGAAAAGCTCAGGCCAAGGTTTGTTCCAGGCAAGGTCATCAAGAAGGCAATTACCCAAGCAGCTCCAACGATGAAAACAGCCATCGAAAACATTAGACAGGATAAGGGCTATTCGCAGTTGAGCCCGGAGAATCAACAGAAGCTTGAGGAGATCCTGCAGCAATTCCGCCTGGCGGAAGAGGAAGAGGAAAAACTGAACGTGAACCCGTCTACTGAGCAACAGCTCGACCTCAAAGACACTGAGGAATAACCATGCCTTCCAGGCTGCCCCTACACTCGATGTAGGGGCTTTTTTTTGCCTACCGGAAAATGGCCTTCAACCTCGTCCTCCAAGTTGTATGCACCTCGTGCCGCTTCATTTCCCCGAAAGCTGACCACTCAAGCTGCACCGAACCGGATGAGCCCGTGCACATGATCGTGAATCGAGTGAACGATGCGCATGCCTCACAGGCAGCAAGCCCAGCCAGCTCGAAGCGATCGCCCGGCTGAGGTGTGACCTCCCCCCTCACCAACTCTCCGTTCAAACTACGCCGGCATTGGCCGCAGTCGACTGCGAAGCGGGCCAATTGAGTACCATCTGAAAAGACGATCGGGAGGCGAAGGTGCAAAGGCCTCACCTGCCGCCACCGGCTGATCGCTCCGTCAATTGTTGAAGTGCTACCAACCTCAATACTGCTTGCCACTGACACGGCCCTCATCGATCGCCTGCATGTACACCTGGACCCAACCTGGAATCCGCCGCTGCCCTCTTTCCCAATAGCCTACTGCGGCGTACGCCCATCCCAGTGCATCGGCCAGTTGTGTTTGTGTCCACCCTAGAACCTCGGCCCTGATGCGCCTGATGTCTGCACCGGCCAGGCTCGGTGCGTCGCCGACCAGCTCACCTTGCACTGCAGCTTGGAAGAGCGATCGAGCTGCAGCCGGTATATGGCCCCCTTTCTCCCATTTCGATACCAGCCCGGGTGACACGGACAGCATCGAGGCTATAGCTGCCTGAGTCAGGCCTGCTGCATGGCGCTGGAGGGCAAGATCAGTGTGCACGGTTTGGGTGAACTGGATCTGGTGCTCAGTGGCCATGTCGTCGCGATAGCATTGCGCTGCTCGCTTTGCGCGGGAACGGCCGTGGTAGGCCAAGTCGCGAAAATGGCGATCGGCGACAAACTTCCCATCCTTCATCAGTCGAACGCGCCAGCCGGCATCAGAAGGCTTCGATGGGCGGTTGTCCCGGGTAATGCCCTGCATGCTGGAGTCAGCGATGCGCCTGACAGCCGATACTTCGATGCCAGGTGCGGACGTGGAGGTATCCATAAGCCTCAATCATCCAGGGAGTCGTTCTGATCTGACTCTTGGGCATCATCATCACCCAGGAACAGCCCATTGCTGGAGAGCAGACCACCACCCAGAACGAGAGCTGACGTAACCGCCAGTGCCGGCACCCCATCCGACTCCCCTGCGTCAGCATTGGCGCCCTTCGGCCGCGGCTTCACCGGAATCGGGATACTCGCTGCCGCAGTTGCCGTAGGAGCTTGAAGTGTCAGGGGGGCATCAGGACGCTTTTGAGGTACCGGCTTTGGTAGAGGATTGCCCCGATCTGGCATGAGTAGTGGCACATCATCGTCCAGATTTATCGTGACCTCACTGGCCTGCGCTTTCTCCAGGCTTTTGAAAAACTCATCAGACCGCGCCATCAATTTGCGGAACTGCTTGTCGGTCATGAGTTCCCGCCGGCGCAGCCCACCCATGTTCCGGATGGTGTCTGTAGTGATGGCGTACAGGGCATCTTGAAGCTCAGTGCGCACCTGGTGCGTCATGTATTCACACTTCAAGGACAGTACTTGTTCCGCTCGGCCAACCTGGGTCTCCAGTTTCTCAAGCGCCTGAAGCTGGCGCTGGATCCGCAGTTCTGCCACTTGTGCCGTGGTTCTGGACCGGTTGAACCAGTACCAAGCACCGAGGAGGAAAAGGGCCCCCGCGGATGCAGCCAGGTACGTAGGCAGTTCGCTCGAAGGAGGGTCTGGCACAAGATTTAAACTGAACGAGTCGGCTGAGACCAGGGACAGTGAGAGCACCCCTGACAGAGACAAAAGCAATGGTCGTTTCGCAGTCATATCGGGCTCCAACGCTGACAGCATCAATAGGCATATTTGATACATAACGCGTACGCGTACACGCATAGTATCGCCTTGGATTTAATTGTCACGCTGAAAGAATGAGCTGCCAGGGTTTCCCCTACGGATGACCTATTTTCGGGGTGCAGCTGGAGTACTGCTGATACGGCCGGCAGTGGAAGCGCATGGGCACCCAGGCTCTTGCAAGGATGGTCAACAGCTGTGGCCGATGGGTAGGAGTGAACTTTTCTGTGAAACGCCGCCCCGCTTCACAAAAAAAATGACCAGGCGCCGATCAAAACGGGGCCTGGTATGTCATCTATTTTGTGAACCTACACCTGGCATTACATCTGATCGAGCTTGAATGAACTGGCGCCAGCCACGAGGTCACTTCCTAGGTTGCCGAGGATCGTATCCTGAGAAACGGCTACACCGTGGCCCCTGACGCCGCCTGTGCTAACCCAGTAGACCTTGCCTGTGCCAGCCTCCACCACGCGCTTGTGGAGCTGCACCGAATAGCTGAAAATTACGGGGCTTGCGAAGGGTTAGATTCCTGCCATAGTACTTACATGCTCTTAGCAGCTCACATGGTATTTCTGTGTGATGCTGCTGAGAACGTCAAGGCTATAGGGATGGTGGGAGTATGGAGCTCGTTTGGGCAACCGATGACCTGGTAATCGCTGGCCATTCGTACAAAGGCTTTCCGATCCTCCTGTGGGAATCGATGGAGAGCTGTGTCCCTGCCAACCTGTTCTTTCGTTACTACCTGCTTCGAGGTGCGATTGGCTCAAAACGGTCCTGGCCTAGCACTGGACGTGCTCTGTACGATTTCTTCAGCTTCCTCGAAGCTCACACGCTCGACTGGCGTAACGTTGAACGTGGTGAGGAAAAAAATCTTGTAGCTGCGTACCGTGATTACTCCCTGAAGACCTGCAATCTCGCGCCGAACACAGTTCGGCAGCGAATCACTTACGTCTGCAAGTTCTACGAATTCGCACTGAAGGAACGGTGGGTGGATTGCCTCCCTTTCGCATTCGAAGAGCGGCACGTAAGCCGCCAGCCTGGGGTTCTTGCGCATATCGATGCTCGGCGCGGGTTGGTGATGGCCAATGATGTGATGCCACGCATCCAGAGCTCCCTCCCCCGCTTCCTGACGATGCTCCAAGTAAAGAATCTACTCGCAGCCGCAGTTAACCCCCACCATCGGATGATGATCCGATTGGCCCTCCATACTGGCTTACGTCGAGAAGAAATTGCTGCCTTTCCGCTCGCCTACGTATTTAACCCCCAAGATGACAAATCCAACGTACGCAATTTTCTGATCAAACTCGATCCGTACGATGGAAGTGGCATGGTCACCAAAGGT
>NZ_BCBT01000065.1:0-35213 GCF_001320965.1 Pseudomonas sp. NBRC 111143
CCGGGAGAATCAGACATTTAACAACTCCATGCCAGGAGAAAGTTGACGACAGAATAAATCCGGCGCTGTAGTCATTCGCTGATGTGGATCAGTTCATGGCGCGACAGCGTGAGAAAATTCTTGCTCGGGTCTCCTGGAGAGTGCCGACGACTTTGCTGCAAGCCTTGTGCGCTGGCACCTCCATGTACTTCTAGAGCAAACGCTCTGTTCGGCTCGCGAAATCTGAAGCTAGTCGTTTTTAGCGGTTTCGCAAATTTTTCACGTGTCATTCGACAGGGCGTCGCGAATTTGCGAGTTGCTCGACAATGTGAATATTGGCGGCCGTCGGCATATAGACAAATGCGTTATGAGTGCTATAGCTTTAATGGCGTTGATTAATAAACAAGCTGCAACATTTATATGCAGTGGCCGTTATGTTTCAGACAGGCGACAGGCGTGAGGGAGCTGCAGATGGGCGAACCGGGACATAAGCTTCGCCTGGGGGCGCTGATCGCCCTGGTGGTCGGTTCGATGATCGGCGGCGGGATCTTTTCATTGCCGCAGAACATGGCCGCCCGTGCCGATGTTGGCGCAGTACTGATCGGCTGGAGCATCACTGCGGTCGGCATGCTCGCGCTGGCCTTCGTGTTCCAGACCCTGGCCAACCGCAAGCCCGACCTGGACTCGGGCGTCTACGCCTACGCCAAGGCCGGCTTTGGTGACTACATGGGCTTCTCGTCAGCCTGGGGCTACTGGATCAGTGCCTGGCTGGGCAACGTCGGCTATTTCGTGCTGTTGTTCAGCACCCTGGGTTTCTACTTTCCCGTATTCGGTGAGGGCAATACGCCGATAGCCATCGGCTGCGCTTCGCTGTTGCTGTGGGCAGTGCATTTCCTGGTACTGCGTGGCATCAAGGAAGCGACCTTCATCAACCAGGTCACCACGGTGGCCAAGGTCGTACCGCTGCTGATCTTCATCGTCATCGCGGCCTTCGCCTTCCGCGCGGATATCTTCACCCGTGATATCTGGGGGCTGGGCAACCCGAAGTTCGGCAGCGTCCTGGAGCAGGTGCGCAACATGATGCTGGTGACGGTGTTCGTGTTCATCGGCATCGAGGGCGCCAGTGTCTATTCCGGGCGTGCGCTACACCGTTCGGATGTCGGCAAGGCCACGGTGATCGGCTTTCTCGGGGTGCTGGCGCTACTGGTGCTGGTCAACGTGCTGTCGCTGGGGGTGATGACCCAGCCTGAACTGGCGGGGTTGCAGAACCCGTCGCTGGCGTCGGTGCTGGAACATATCGTCGGGCCCTGGGGGGCGATGCTGATCAGTATCGGGTTGGCGGTTTCGTTGCTTGGGGCGCTGCTGTCATGGGCCTTGCTGTGTGCCGAGATTCTCTTCGCCACCGCTCGCGACAAGACAATGCCGCGTTTCCTGGCCAGGGAAAATGCCAATCATGTGCCGGCCAATGCACTGTGGCTGACCAACAGCATGATCCAGGGGTTCCTGCTGATCACCCTGTTCTCGGCTGGCACCTATACCAGCCTGATCTACCTGGCGTCGTCGATGATCCTGGTGCCGTACTTCTGGTCGGCGGCCTATGCCGTGCTGCTGGCCTGGCGGGGCGAGAGCTATGCCGGGCAGGCGGGGCTGCGGCGAAAGGATCTGGCCGTGGCGCTGCTGGCGCTGTTGTATGCGGTGTGGCTGTTGTATGCCGGGGGGCTCAAGTACCTGTTGCTGTCGGCCCTGCTCTATGCCCCGGGAGTGATCCTGTTCGCCCGGGCCAGGCACGAGCAGGGGCAGGCATTGTTCAGCCATTGGGAGAAGCTGATATTCGCGGCGGTACTGGTGGGCGCAGGGGTAGCGGCTTATGCGCTGTACTCGGGGGCGCTGAGTTTGTAAGTGGGTGGCGGTTGTTGCGGCCTCATCGCGGGACAAGTCGCAGCGGCGCACCGCTCCCACGCATGCTCACAAACTCGATGGGTCAGCCCCCTTTTGTGGGAGCGGGCTGGTCCCGCGATGAGGCCATAAATCGTCACCAACGCGCTTGAGCCGAACCCAGCTCGCAAGCCCCACGTGCCCAGTGCATCGACGCCTGCCCCACCTTCAACGGCCCCTTGATCCTTTGCGCGGGCCCCCAGGGCGTCTGCTCCAGATGCGGGTCGAGATCCTCGGGCGTTTCTGCTGCCAGGGGCAAGTCATCCGCCATCGTTCCATGCTCCACCAACAGCTTGGCGGTGCGAGCCAAGGACAGCCGTGCCCGGTAACCGGCGCCACGAGCCAGGCGCTGTTCCAGCCCGCGGATCGCCTCGGCTGCCATCAGGTACCCGGTTGCATGGTCCAGCGCCTGCACCGGCAAAGGCACAGGTCTGTCCGTTTGTTGCCAGCGCATGCCTTCGCGGGCGATGCCGCTGCTCATCTGCACCAGGCTGTCGAAGCCGCGGCGTGCTTGCCAGGGGCCGCTCCAGCCGTAGGCGTTGAGGCTTACATCGATCAGGCCTGGGTTGAGCTGGCGCCTGTGCTGCGCGCCAAAACCCAGATGCTCCAGTGCATCGGCGCGATAGCCATGCAGGAGAATGTCGGCCTCCCCCAGCAGCCGTTCGAACACCTCGCGGTCAGGCGTCGCACGCAGATCCAGGCGCGCACAGCGCTTGCCCAGGGTGACTTCGGCGACCACCGCCGGCTCATCCCAACCGAATGGGTCGATGCGCAGCACTTCGGCGCCGAAGGCGGCCAGCAAGCGGCTGGCGGTGGGGCCGGCGAGGATACGCGTCAGATCCAGCACCTTGATACCGGCCAGCGGACGTGTTTCACAGCCTTGCCAGGCCAATGGCGCTGCCGCGTCGAACTGCTCGCGCAGCACCAAGGGCTCCTTGTTCACGGCCTGCCCCTGCGGGTGTTCACACCATTGCGCCCAGCTGCGCATCTTCGCCGCACAGCCTCCGGCTTCGACCACGGCGCTTTCCAGCGCCTCACCGTCCCAGCGCAGGACCTGCGCCGCGACCGCCTGGCGATCGGCGGGGGTGCCCAGCACGCCGAGTGCGGCCTGACGATGATGGGGGGCGTTGGTGTGCAGGCGAATCCAGCCATCGCGGGTGGGATAGTCACCGGCGACGGCGTCCCACAGGGGAGGTGTCTGCCAGCCATGTGGGCGCAGGCTGGTGGCAAACCAGAACGAGGCCAGGCGCCGATCGATGCTGACCAGCGGGCAGTTGTCGGTCTGGCGCTGCAGCAGGCTGGCCAGTGCCAGCCCGGCAGCGGCCATGCTCGCGGCGGCCAGGTCGGTGACGGCAAACGTCGAGGGCAGCCCACCAACGCCGTGCCAGCGCAGGGCGGCGTGGTCGAGGTTAAGTTCACGGACGATGGTGTCGAGCAACTGGGGCATGCAGGATCCTCCTTGGTGGATCCCATTGCAGTACATCCCGCGCTGGGATGCAAATGCTCAGCGTTGCAGTTGGGCGGGCAGTGGCGCGGTGGGTTGTTCGGGGCGCGACCAGATCCACAGGTTGCCCAGGGTCATGCCGGCGATGGCAAGAAACACTGGCCAGTGGTGCTCGAGCATGGTGAGCATCAACCCTGCGCACAGCAGCATGCTGATGGTCGCGCTGACCTTGGCGCGGCGCTGGATCACCTTGCCGTTGCGCCAGTTCCACAGGATCGGTCCGAACAGCCGGTGGTTTTCCAGCCAGGCGGACAGGCGCGGTGAGCTGCGGGTCGCGGCCCAGGCGGCCAGGAGGATGAACTCGGTGGTGGGCAGGCCGGGAATGACGATGGCGACCAGACCTATCCCGAGGCTGACATAAGCCAGGATCGCATACAGCAGGCGGGACAGTCGGGAGCGGGCAAGTCGGGTCATGGTCTCACTGCAAAGCGGTCCGGCCACCCGAATGGTGGCCGGCAGGTGCGTCTCAGGCCAGCGCCGCATCCGTGGCGTAGGCGTGCTTGAGCAGCTCGGTGAAGCGCTCGAAGGCCGCGACGGCGCCACGCTCGGCGGCAGCGTCCTCTTCGGCCGACAGTTCCAGGCCGTCGAGGATGCGGGTGAACTGTTTCCAGCCCTCTGCACGACCACCGGCGGGCTCGCCCAGGTGACGGGCGCCGAAGCTGTCGGACAGGTCCAGGGCCACGGCACGCTTGATCAGGAACGCGGCGCCCAGTTTGGAGCCTTCGGAGACGAAGATCCAGCCCAGGGCTTCGCCCAGGCTTGGCTTGACCAGGGCGCCTGCGACCGGGGCCGGGACTTCGGTGTTCAGGTCGGCCAGGTCCAGGCGTGCCTGTTCGGCCCGGCAACGCTCGGCCAGGTCAGGGACGATGGCGATCAGTGCGGGGTCGGTGTACAGCGCCTGCAGTTCGGACTGGAACAGGTACTGGGCGACGACGAAGCGGGCGAAGCTCTCGCGGCTGTCGAACGGCGCGTGCGACTTGACCAGAGCGTCCAGCTCGGTGTGCGGTGCGTGAGTGACCTGGTTCAGGCGTTGCGAGCGCAGGGCGGCGCGCTCGGAGGTGTGGCGGGTCATGGGGGCATCCTTGGGAAATGGGGCTGTCTAGGTACAAGACGAAAGAGAAGACGCAGGACAGTAAAAAAACCTCACCTGGGAGTGGGAGGCATTTGTGTTCGGGAGGGGGGCGGAAGCGGCACAAGGCCGCCCCCGCGGGTACCGGGATCAGATATCCCAGACCACATTGATGGCGAAGTTGCGTCCCGGCATGGTCAGGCGGTCGAGGTTGGCCGGCTGGGTCACCGCCGCCTCGCCAAGGCCGTCGTAGCCGCGCACGTCATCCCACTGCCAGTATTTCTTGTCGGTGAGGTTGTAGAGACCTGCGTTGACGGTCACATCCTCGGTCACCTTGTAGAACCCGGTCAGGTCGAGCACCCCGTAGCCCGGCGTGCGGAACTGCGAGCTGGCGCCATCCGGGGCGAAGAAGGTGCTGTCGTCGACGCGGGTCTTGCGCTTGACCAGTGTCCAACTGAGCAGGCCGCCGTAGTTCTGCTGCTCGTAGCCCAGGCCCATCACCGCGGTCAGCGGGTTGACGCTGTTCAGCGGCTGGCCATTGTCGTCGTTGCGGCCATGGGCATAGGCCAGCGAGCCTTGGGTGTAGAGGCCTTGCGGCGCGCCGAAGTGATCGAGGTTCAGGCGGCCCTTGAACTCGGCACCCTTGATGGTCGCGTGCTTGATGTTGTTGGCCTGGAAGGTCGAGCCCAGGTTGGCGGACTGCACGGCGTCTTCGTTGATGAAGTCGCGGTACTTGTTGTAGAACACCGCCACGTCGAAATTGCCGGCCTCGAAGTTGCCGCGCAGGCCCGTCTCGTAGCTCTTGCTCTTTTCAGGCTCGAGGTTGGGGTTGGGTTCGACGCTGTAGCCCAGGGTCGGGTTGTCGAAGCGGCCGTACATGGCCTTTGCGGTCGGGGTACGGAAACCCTCGGCGTACTGGCCGTACCAGGTGTAGTTGTCGTTGAAGGCATAGGTGACGCCGAACTTGGGCGAGACGCGGTGCCATTTCTTGTCGCCGTCGTCGACGCTGGACGGCGCCGCGCCGGTGCCCTGGATGCCACGCAGGAATTCTGCGGTCATCTTCGGTTCCATGCGGGTGTAGTCGTAACGCGCACCTGGCAGGAAGGTCCAGTTGTTCCAGCGGATCTCATCCTGGGCGAACAGGCTGTAGGTGTTGATGGTCGGATCCGGGAAGTCGCTGACCAGCGCCTGGCTATCGCTCACGCTGTTCTGGCCGATGGCGCGGCAGGTGCCACCGATGTTCAGGCAGGTGCCGGTGCCGCTGCGCGAGCCGGTGACCTTCTCGTGCTTGAGGGTGGTGCCGTAGGTGAGCAGGTGATCGGTCTCACCGATGCTGAAGGCCTTGTCGAACTGACCATCGAACACCCATTGGCGATCCTTGTAGGTGGTCTGGCGATCACGGAACACCTGGCGACCGGAGGCGAAATAGAGTTCGTCGGTGCGCTGGTCGGTCTTGGCGATCTGGTAGTTGAGGCTCCACTTCACGTGGTCTGCGACCGGGCTGTCGAGGCCGAACTCGTGGTTGATACCGAAGCGCTCGCGGGTGACGGTGTCGTTGCCCTGGCGCATGCGATAGGAGTTCATGGCGCCGAAGCCAGGGATGAACGGGCCGCCCACCGCGCTGAGGATGTTCTGGTCGCGGTCGTCCTTGTAGTGCTCGTAGGTGAAGCCCAGGCGCGCGTCGTCAGCGTAGTTCCAGCCCAGCTTGGCCAGTACGTTGGTGGTGCGCACGTCTTCCGGGTTGGCTTCGGTGCGGCCAAGGCCGGTGCCGCCGTGGCCACCGTAGGATTCGGTCTCGTGGCCGTTGCGCTGGCTCAGGTGCAGCAGGCCGTCGAAGTCGCCCTGGCGGCCAGCGACGGTGGCGGAGGTCAGCCAGCTTTCGTCGGCCGAACTGTAGCCGGTCTTCAAGCGCGCGCCAACGTCCTTGCCAGGCTTGATGATGTCGTCCGGGTCGAGGGTGTAGTAGCTCACCGCGCCGCCGATGGCGTTGCTGCCGTACAGCACCGAGGCCGGACCACGCAGGATCTCGACGCGCTTGACGATCTCGGGGTCGACGTAGTTGCGCTGGGTCTGGGCGTACGGGCCGTAGAAGAAGCTGTCGGGGATCGATACGCCATCGACCTGGGTGAGGATTCGCTCTCCGTCGATGCCACGGATGTTGTAGCCGTTCAGGCCGCTGCGCTGGCCGACACCGCCAACCGAGACACCCGGCTCGTAGCGCACCAGTTGCTTGATGTCGTTGACGTTCTGGCGGTCCAGTTGCTCGCGGGTCTGCACACTGACGGTGCTCGGTACCTGGCTCACGTCCTGGGCGCTGCGGGTGGCGCTGACGGTCAGCTGTTGCAGGGCAATGGCGTTGCCTGCGGTCTGGCGCTCGAGCACGACGTTGCCGTTGCCGATCTTGCGAAAGCCCAGGCCTGTGCCGTGCAGCAGTTTCTGCAGTGCCGCTTCCGGCGCCAGTGCCCCTTGCACGCCCGGCGAAGCCACGCCCTCGGCCAAATCGGCGGAGAAGCCGACCTGCCAGCCGGTGATTTCACTGAACGCGTTGATCGCCGATACCAGTGGCTGTTGGGCGATGGCGAAGCGATAGTCGCCCATCCGCGGGCTGGCGGCCTGCGCCGGCTCTGCTGCCAGCGCCGGCAGGCTGCAGGCGCCGCTGGCCAGCAGGGCCAGGGTCAGCAGGGACAGTTGTCCCATGCGTCGGGAAGAGGGGGATGGGCGGGTTGGACCTGAGGACATCGGAAGCGCTCCCTGTCGCGCGAACTGTTATAGGTGAGTGCAGTTCTTGTTTTCGAACAAGAATCAATTGCATTGGCTATAACGAGACGGGCGTGGGATGGGAGTCGCGTAAAAATAATTTGCGGGAGCGGCGGTTCGGCGACCCCTTGGGCACAACTCAGTTGAGAATCACCACCGCCGGGTATTCGTGCAACTGCGCCGAGGTGATATGGGCCAGGGCTCGCAGGGTCTCCAGAGGCTGGTCCAGGCGGTAGTTGCCGGTAACGGCCACCTGTTCCAGATGGTCGTTGCGGTTGATGATCCAGCCCGGGTAGTAGCGGCGCAGTTCGGCGAGCACCTGGCTCAACGGGCAGTTCTCGAACACCAGGCGGCCATCGATCCAGGCCAGTTCCTTGTGCAGATCGGCGCGCTGGCGCTGACCGAAACCGTCTGGCCCGACGCTGATGCTGTCTCCGGCGCTCAGGCGGATGCGCTGGTCGCTGGCGGCCTGCAAGTCGACGTCGCCGCGCTGCACACGTACCTGCGCCTGGCCATCGAGGTAGCGTACGGCGAAGTTGGTGTCGCGCACCTGTGCACGCAAGGGGCCGGCCTGGACTTCAAGCGGTGGCTGGTTGCCGCCGGGCACTTCGAAATAGGCCTCGCCCTGCAACAGCCGTGCAACCTGGCGCCCGTCGCGCTGGTCACTGGCAAAGGCCGAGTTGGTATTGAGCAGCACCTTGGCGCCATCGTCCAGCTGCAGGCGCTGGCGTTCGCCGACCACGGTCAGGTGATCGGCCTGCAGGCGCACCGGCAGGTTGCCGAAGGTGAACAGCCCGACCAGCAGCACGGCCGCGGTGGCCAATGGTTTCCAGTGGCGGCGCAGGCGCCCGCGCAGCGAGGTGCGGCGCTGTTGGTGCAGATCGCCCGCCAGATGGCGCAGGGCGGCGCCATTCCACAGCGCCTCGGCTTCGACATAGGCTTCGGCGTTCTGTTCGGCAGCGCCCAGCCAGGCTTCGAAGTCCTGGGTGTCCTGCTCGGTGGGGCATTGCAGGCGGATCAACCAGTCCTGCGCTTCGTCCATGGCACGGGCGCGGGCATCTGGCTCGGCGGGCGATGGGCGAGGGGCAGGGTTGCTCACGGGGGATCCTTGCATGGCGTTTTTTGCAGATGATCGGCGCTGTGGACAGGCATGGCAAGAGCCAGCACCTGCCCAGGTGGCGAGCGGTCGCTCACTTGAGGCGGTCGGCTACACCCATGCAGATCGCCATGATCAGCTTCAGTTCCTTCTGTACGGTGCTGGCCGAGACCTGCAACTGCTCGGCGATTTCCAGGTAGCTGGCACCATGCAGGCGGCTGAGGATGAAGATGCGCTGCTGGCGTGCGGTGAGCTGGCCGAGGCTGACGCTCAGGCGCTTGAGCAGTTGCTCGGCATGCACCGCATCCTCGCTGTTGCCCAGCGGCGCGGCGACATTGTGCAGCACTTGCTCGGGCACGTCGTCGACCAGTGTGCGTGACTGCACGCGGCGCGCGCGCAAATGGTCGAGGGCAAGGTTGCGGGCGGTCTGGAACACGAAGGGTTCGAGGTGTTCGATAGGTCGCTCGCCCAGCGCACGGGTAACCCGCAGGTAGGTTTCCTGCAGCAGGTCTTCCGCCGTGCTGGGGTTGCCGACCATGCGCTGCAAGGTGCGCAGCAGGGTGAGGCGCTGGGTGAGGAAGACTGAGTTGAACCGGGACTGACTCACGGGGAAACCTGGCCGATGAGGGGTGAATGATAATGCTTATCATCCATGCGTCAGGTCAAGCAGAGAAATGTCATGAAGGGGTAAAGGTGGGGCCGCCAGGCAGCCCCAAGGCCTTTTCATTGTGCCCGGAACAGCGCCAGGCAGTTGTCCAGCATGCGGTTGGAGAAGCCCCACTCGTTGTCGTACCAGGCCAGCACCTTGAGCATGCGGCCGTTGGCGCGGGTGTGGTTGGCGTCGAAGATCGACGACAGCGGGTTGTGGTTGAAGTCGCACGACACCAGCGGCAGGCTGTTGTAGCCGAGCACGCGCGAATGGCGGCTGGCTTCGAGGAACAAGCGGTTGACCTCGTCGGCACTGGCTTCGCGCTTGAGGTTGACGGTCAGGTCGACCAGCGACACGTTGATCACCGGTACCCGTACCGCCATGCCGGTGAGCTTGCCGGCCAGTTCCGGCAGCACCAGGCCCACGGCTTCGGCGGCGCCAGTCTTGCTCGGGATCATCGATTGGGTGGCCGAGCGGGCCCGGTAGGGGTCGCTGTGGTAGACGTCGGTCAGCACCTGGTCGTTGGTGTAGGCGTGGATGGTGGTCATCAGCCCCTGCTCGATGCCGAACTCACGCTGCAGCACCTGGGCGATCGGCGCCAGGCAGTTGGTGGTGCACGAGGCGTTGGAGATGACTTGGTGCGAGGCGCGCAGCACGTCGTGGTTGACGCCATACACCACGGTAGCATCGGCGCCCTTGGCCGGCGCCGAGATGATCACCTTGCCGGCGCCAGCAGTGATATGGGCCGCCGCCTTGGCGCGGTCGGTGAACAGCCCGGTGCATTCGAACACCACATCGATGGCTTCGGCTTTCCAGGGCAGTTCGGCGGGGTTGCGGATGGCGCTGACGGCGATGCGATCGCCGTTGACCGTCAGGCTTTCATGATCGGCCTCGACGGTGGCATCGAAGGTGCCATGTACGCTGTCGTACTTGAGCAGGTGGGCATTCATCGCGCTGTCGCCCAGGTCGTTGATGGCGACGACCTGCAGGTCCTGGCGGTAGCCTTGGGTATAGAGTGCGCGCAGGACGTTGCGTCCGATGCGGCCGAATCCGTTGATCGCGATGCGAAGGGTCATTGGCATTACCTCTGGCAGTTCGGGTGAAGCCTGTGGCACAAAATGGGATGAGGCTTCACTGAAACGGTTTTGTTATTGGAATTACAAGATTATTCACTCCAAGATAGAAAACAAGCATTTTTAGTGGCAATATTTTGGTAAATCTACAACGAGTGATCGAGCCTTCCACGCCAACGACCTTTCCGGCCCCTGCCTTGAGCCTAGGTCGCAATCGTTTGGAGTGGAAATGCCGGTTCAGGTCGCCCTTACACATAGCCTGGAGTCCAGTACATGCATCCGCGCATCCTTGAGGTCACCGCAAGGCTGACCGAACGCAGCCGTGCCACCCGTGAACGCTACCTTGAGCTCATTCGCGGCGCGGCCAGCGACGGCCCGATGCGCGCCAGCCTGCAGTGTGCCAACTTCGCCCACGGCGTGGCCGGCTGCGGCAGCCAGGACAAGCACAGCCTGCGGATGATGAACGCCGCCAACGTAGCCATCGTCTCTGCCTACAACGACATGCTCTCGGCGCACCAGCCGTACCAGCACTTCCCCGAACAGATCAAACAGGCGCTGCGCGATATCGGCTCGGTCGGCCAGTTCGCCGGTGGCGTACCGGCCATGTGCGATGGCGTGACCCAGGGTGAACCTGGCATGGAGCTGGCGATCGCCAGCCGCGAAGTGATCGCCATGTCCACGGCCATCGCCCTGTCGCACAACATGTTCGATGCCGCGCTGATGCTGGGCATCTGCGACAAGATCGTGCCCGGCCTGATGATGGGTGCGTTGCGCTTCGGCCACCTGCCGACCATCTTCGTGCCTGGCGGGCCGATGCCTTCGGGCATCTCCAACAAGGAAAAGGCCGACGTGCGCCAGCGCTACGCCGAGGGCAAGGCCAGCCGCGAGGAGTTGCTGGAGTCGGAGATGAAGTCCTACCACAGCCCCGGCACCTGCACCTTCTATGGGACAGCCAACACCAACCAACTGGTGATGGAAGTCATGGGCCTGCACCTGCCGGGCGCCTCGTTCGTCAACCCCTACACCCCATTGCGCGATGCGCTGACCGCCGAGGCGGCGCAGCAGGTCACGCGCATGACCAAGGCCAGCGGCAGCTTCATGCCGTTGGGCGAGATCGTCGACGAGAAGGCGCTGGTCAACTCCATCGTCGCTCTGCACGCCACCGGCGGCTCGACCAACCACACCCTGCATATCCCGGCGATTGCCCAGGCTGCCGGGATCCAGCTGACCTGGCAGGACATGGCCGACCTCTCCGAGGTGGTGCCGACGCTGTCTCACGTCTATCCCAACGGCAAGGCCGACATCAACCACTTCCAGGCCGCAGGCGGCATGAGCTTCCTGATCCGCGAACTGCTCGACGCCGGGCTGCTGCACGAGGACGTCAATACCGTGGCCGGCCACGGTCTGCGCCGCTACACCCAGGAACCGTTCCTCGACGACGGCAAGCTGGTGTGGCGCGAAGGGCCGCAGCACAGCTTGGACGAAAGCATCCTGCGCCCGGTCGCCCGGCCATTCTCGGCCGAGGGCGGGTTGCGGGTGATGGAAGGCAACCTGGGGCGCGGGGTGATGAAAGTCTCCGCCGTGGCGCCGGAACACCAGGTGGTCGAGGCTCCGGCGCGAGTGTTCCACGATCAGCAGTCGCTGGCCGATGCCTTCAAGGCTGGCGAATTGGAGCGCGATTTCGTCGCCGTGGTGCGTTTCCAGGGCCCGCGCTGCAACGGCATGCCCGAGCTGCACAAGCTCACGCCGTTCCTCGGTGTGCTGCAGGACCGCGGCTACAAGGTCGCGCTGGTCACCGACGGACGCATGTCCGGTGCTTCGGGCAAGATACCGGCGGCGATCCACGTGTGCCCCGAAGCCTATGACGGCGGCCCGCTGGCACGGGTGCGCGATGGTGATATCGTGCGCGTCGACGGTGTCGAAGGCACGCTGCAACTGATGGTGTCGGCCGAGGAACTGGCCAGTCGCGATCAGCCTGATGCACCCCAGGGTAATGACCTGGGGTGCGGGCGCGAGCTGTTCGGCTTCATGCGCGTCGCGTTCAGCCCGGCAGAGCAGGGCGCCAGCGCCTTTACCTCTGCCCTGGAGCGTTTCAAATGAAGGCCTCGCTGGTCGGTGACATCGGCGGTACCAACGCCCGCTTTGCCCTGTGGCGTGACAATGACCTGCACGCGGTGCAGGTGCTGGCGACGGCGGACTATTCCAGCCCCGAGCAGGCTATCGAGGCTTACCTCAAGGACCAGGGCCTCGAACGTGGCGACGTCTCGGACGTGTGCCTGTCGGTGGCCGGCCCTGTCGATGGTGACGAATTTCGCTTCACCAACAATCACTGGCGCCTGAGCCGCTCGGCCTTCTGCAAGGTCCTGCAGGTCGAGCGCCTGTCGCTGATCA
The DNA here is from genome assembly GCF_001320965.1 of Pseudomonas sp. NBRC 111143. Taxonomy (NCBI): domain Bacteria; kingdom Pseudomonadati; phylum Pseudomonadota; class Gammaproteobacteria; order Pseudomonadales; family Pseudomonadaceae; genus Pseudomonas; species Pseudomonas sp. NBRC 111143. The sequence goes on from NZ_BCBT01000065.1 coordinate 12,454, forward strand.
ACGACTTTTCCGCCATGGCGCTGGGCATGACCCGCCTCAAGCCTGGCGAGTTCGTCGAGGTGTGCCCCGGCCAGGCGGACGCCGCGCGCCCGGCGCTGGTCATTGGTGCGGGTACCGGCCTTGGCGTCGGCACCTTGCTCAGCCTCGGTGAGCAGCACTGGATGGCGCTGCCGGGCGAGGGCGGGCATGTCGACCTGCCGGTGGGCAATGCCCGTGAGGCGGCGATCCACCAGCAGATCCACAGCCAGATCGGCCATGTCAGCGCCGAGACCGTGCTCAGTGGTGGTGGGCTGGTGCGGCTGTACCAGGCGATCTGTGCGCTGGATGGCGCTACACCCCGGCACAAGACCCCTGCGCAGATCACCGATGCTGCGCTGGGCGGCGAACCGCAGGCCCTGGCGGTGATCGAACAGTTCTCACGCTTTCTCGGGCGTGTAGCGGGTAACAATGTGCTGACCCTGGGCGCGCGCGGTGGGGTCTATATTGTTGGCGGTGTGGTGCCGCGCTTCGCCGAGCTGTTCCTGCGCAGCGGTTTCGCGACAAGCTTTGTCGACAAGGGCTGCATGAGCGGCTACTTCCCGGGTGTGCCGGTGTGGCTGGTGACGGCGGAGTTTTCCGGGTTGCTCGGAGCCGGTGTGGCCTTGCAGCAGATGCTGGACCACTGAAGGTCGGTTGTGCTGCCATTCGCGGACAAGCCCGTTTCCACAAGGCACTGTGGGAGCGGGCTTGCCCGCGAATGGCCTCGACACCGATAGAATGTCGCCACAACAGGCATCAAGACCTGTAACGACCAAAGGGAATTCATTGTGAGCACTGCCGGTAAAACCATCCTGATGGTCGACGACGATCAGGACATTCGCGAGTTGCTGCAGACCTACCTCAGCCGCTCCGGCCTCCAGGTCCATGCCGAACCCGACGGCCAGGGCTTTCGCCGCGCGCTGGATGCCGGCAACTACGACCTGGTGATCCTCGACGTGATGCTGCCCGACGAGGATGGCTTCAGCCTGTGCCGCTGGGTGCGCCAGCACCCGCGCCAGTCGCGGGTGCCGATCATCATGCTCACCGCCAGCTCCGATGAAGCCGACCGTGTCATCGGCCTGGAACTGGGCGCCGACGATTACCTGGGCAAACCCTTCAGCCCGCGCGAACTCCAGGCGCGAATCAAGGCCCTGCTGCGTCGCTGCGACTTCACCACAGCCACCCCTGCCAGCGCGGTGCTTACCTTCGAAGACTGGCGCCTGGATACGGTCAGCCATCGTCTGTTCCACCGCGATGGCGAAGAAGTGATTCTCTCCGGTGCCGACTTCGCCCTGCTCAAGCTGTTTCTCGACCATCCCCAGCAGATCCTCGACCGCGACACCATTGGCAATGCCACCCGCGGGCGTGAGCCGATGCCGCTGGACCGCATCGTCGACATGGCGGTGAGCCGCCTGCGCCAGCGCCTGCGGGACACCGACAAGCCGCCGCGGCTGATCCGCACCGTGCGCGGCAGCGGCTACCTGCTTGCCGCGAATGTCAGCTGTGCCGGCTGAGCAGGCTGTCGAGCGCCGCTGGCGCCTGCTGCCGCGTTCGTTGCTGGGGCGCATGCTGCTGCTCACCTTGCTGGTGGTGCTGATCGCCCAGGGGTTGTCGAGCGTGATCTGGGTCGCCCAGTTGCGGGCCAGCCAGTTGCAGGGCCTGCGCGCCAGCGCCAGCAGCCTTGCGCACTCGATGAGCGCCAGCGTCAGCTACTTCCGCTCCCTGCCGGTCGCCTACCGGCCGATGGTGCTCGATCAGCTGCGCAGCATGGGCGGTACGCGCTTTTTCGTCTCGCTCAACGAAAAGCCGCTGGACATGCCGGTGCTGCCCATCACCCCGCGCAAGCAAGCGGTGATCGAGGTGTTCCAGCAGGTGCTGCACGAACGCCTGGGTCAGCAGATGGAAATCTCCGTCGAGTTCGTCAGCCCCGACGACCTGCGCATCTTCAACAGCGGCCTGAAGCTCGACGAGCTGCCGCGCTCCTGGGCCCACTACGCGTTGACCCTCGAACCGCTCAATCCGCCGGTGCTGGTCACCCAGATCCGCCTGGACGAAGGCGAGTGGCTGTACATCGCCTCGCTGTTGCCCGAGCCCTATACCGGTCTTGAACCCGAGCGCCTGCCGCGCCAGCAGATCGGCTTCATCGCCCTGACCACCCTGTTGCTGCTGTTGTTCATCGGCTTGCTGGTGCACTGGCAGAGCTGGCCGCTCAAGCGCCTGGCGCGGGCAGCGCGGGAGATGTCACTGGGAGCCGACGTGCCGCCGGTGGCCGAAGGTGGCGGCAGCGAGGTGGTCGAGGTAGGGCGCGCGTTCAATGCCATGCGTGAGCGTATCAGCCGCTACCTGACCGAACGCTCGCAGCTGTTCAGCGCCATCTCCCACGACCTGCGCACGCCGATCACCCGCCTGCGCCTGCGGGTGGAACTGCTCGAAGACGAGCACCTGCAAGCCAAGTTCAGCCGCGATCTCGACGAGCTGGAGCTGCTGGTCAAGGGCGCTTTGCAGTGCGTGAAAGATACCGACATCCACGAGAACATCGAACCGATCGACCTCAACCAGGTGCTGGAAATCCTCGCCGAACCCTATCTGCGTGATGGTCGAATCACGGTCGAAGGGCGTGTGCTGGCGCCTTATCCGGGCAAGCCACTGGCCTTGCGGCGCTGCATCGGCAACCTGATCGACAACGCCATCAAGTACGGCGAGCGTGCGCACCTGCGCATCATCGACAACGCCGAGGCCTTCGTGCTGCAGGTCGACGACCAGGGCCCCGGCGTGCCGGAGCAGCGTCTGGAGCAGGTGTTCGAGCCGCATTTCCGCCTGGCGGGGCAGCAGCAGGGGTATGGGCTGGGGCTGGGGATTGCGCGTAACATCGCCCACAGCCATGGCGGGGAGGTGAGTTTGTTGAACCTGCGTGAGGGTGGGTTGCGGGTGACCTTGTTCCTGCCTCGGACTATCGATTGATTGGGCCAGCCCTATCGCGGGACAAGCCCGCTACCACAGGGAGCTGTGGGAGCGGGCTTGTCCCGCGATGAGGCCACTGAAATTGTCACGGGACGGTGACATTCATACAGGCCTTCGTGACATGCCCGCCGGGACGGCTGGCTAGAATTCGCTGACGACAGGCACCCGGCCTGTCCCTGGCAAGGATTGAGCAGGTGATGGACAGCGTCGATTTCCCTTTCTGCAGTTGGCTCGACTCCTCGGTTCACAACGCCTGGCTGGTCGCCGAGGGCCAGCGCCTGGTGAGCTTCGCCAAGGCCTCGCGCCTGCCTGGCGGTTTTGGCAGCCTCGATGCTCAGGGCCGACTGCCCGACGGCGCAATCGCCGAAACCCTGCACACTGCGCGCATGATCCACTGCTTCGCCATGGCGCATGTGCAGGGCATCCCTGGCTGCCTGCCGCTGGTGGAGCACGGTGTCGCGGCACTGCTCGCAGGGCCGCTGCGCGATGCGCGGGATGATGGCTGGTTCGCCCGCGCCGATGGCGAGGGCGATACCGGCAAGACCGCCTACCTGCATGCCTTCGTCGCCTTGGCCGCCAGTTCCGCGGTGGTCGCCGGCGCGCCTGGCGCCGAGCAGTTGCTCGGGGCGGCCGTCGCGGTCATCGAGACGCGCTTCTGGAGCGAGGAAGAGGGCGCCCTGCGCGAGTCCTTCGCCCATGACTGGACGCAGCCGGAAGCCTACCGTGGCGCCAACAGCAACATGCACGCCACCGAGGCCTTCCTCGCCCTGGCCGATGTCACCGGCCACACGCACTGGCTCGACCGCGCCCTGCGCATCGTCGAGCGGATCATCCATACCCATGCCGCGGCTAACGGCTTCGGTGTCATCGAGCATTTCGACGTGCAGTGGCAGGCACTGCACGACTACAACCACGACAACCCCACCGACGGTTTTCGCCCCTACGGCACCACACCCGGCCATGCCTTCGAGTGGGCACGCCTGGTTCTTCACCTGGAGGCCGCGCGCCAGCGTGCCGACCTGCCCGCCCCGCAGTGGCTGCTGGACGACGCGCGGGGGCTGTTCGCCAATGCCTGTCGTCACGCCTGGCACGCTGATGGCGCGCCGGGCATCGTCTACACCCTCGATTGGCAGAACCGGCCAGTAGTGCGGGCGCGTTTGCACTGGACCCACGCCGAAGCCTGTGCGACGGCTGCCGCGTTGTTGCGTCGTACCGGGGAAGGTGAATACGAGCAGTGGTACCGGCGTTTCTGGGACTTCATCGACAGCCATTTCATCGATCGCGTCCACGGCAGCTGGCACCATGAGCTGGACCCGCAGAACCGCCCTGGCGCAAGCATCTGGGGCGGCAAGCCCGATCTTTACCACGCCTACCAGGCGGTGCTCCTGCCGCGCCTGCCGTTGGCACCCAGCCTGGCCACTGCGCTGGCCCTGGGCAATGTAACCAAGTGATGACATTCGCGCATCGCTTCGTTACCTGCCCTGGTCTGCGCGCTCATTAGACTCCATGCAACGCAAGCGAACGACTTGCACCGCATAACAACAAGAAAGGTATACCGATGAATTCCACTCTGCGCCTCGCCGCCGCTATTTCCCTCGCCTCGCTCATGCCCCTCAGCGCCTTCGCCGCCGAATCCAAAGGCAGCGTCGAGGTGGTGCACTGGTGGACCTCCGGCGGCGAGAAAGCTGCCGTCGACGTCCTCAAGGCCCAGGTCGAGAAAGACGGCTTCACCTGGAAGGACGGCGCTGTGGCCGGTGGCGGTGGTTCCACCGCGATGACCGTGCTCAAGAGCCGCGCCGTCGCCGGCAACCCGCCAGGCGTCGCCCAGATCAAGGGCCCCGATATCCAGGACTGGGCCGCCACCGGCCTGCTCGACAGCGATGTGCTCAAGGACGTCGCCAAGCAGGAGAAGTGGGACAGCCTGCTCGACAAGAAAGTCGCCGACACCGTCAAGTACGAAGGTGACTACGTCGCCGTGCCGGTGAACATCCACCGCATCAACTGGCTGTGGATCAACCCCGAGGTGTTCAAGAAGGCCGGCATCGAAAAGGCGCCGACCACCCTCGACGAATTCTACGCCGCAGCCGACAAGCTCAAGGCCGCAGGCTTCATCCCCCTGGCCCACGGTGGCCAGCCATGGCAGGACAGCACCGTGTTCGAGAACGTGGTGCTCGCGGTGATGGGGGTGGAGGGCTACAAGAAGGCCCTGGTCGACCTCGACGAAAAAGCCCTGACCGGCCCGGAGATGGTCAAGGCGCTGACCGAGCTCAAGAAGGTCGCCACCTACATGGACCCTGACGGCAAGGGCCAGGACTGGAACCTCGAGGCTGCGAAGGTCATCAACGGCAAGGCCGGCATGCAGATCATGGGCGACTGGGCCAAGAGCGAGTGGACCCTGGCCAAGAAGACCGCGGGCAAGGACTACCAGTGCGTACCCTTCCCCGGCACCGAAAAGGGCTTCCTGTACAACATCGACTCGCTGGCGGTGTTCAAGCAGAAGAACGAAGGCACCACAGCAGGTCAGCAGGACATCGCCAAGCGTGTGCTGGGTGAAGACTTCCAGAAGACCTTCAGCATCAACAAGGGCTCGATCCCGGTGCGCAACGATATGCTGGCCGACATGAGCAAGTATGGCTTCGACAGTTGCGCACAGACCGCTGCCAAGGACTTCCTGGCCGACGCCAAGTCGGGTGGCCTGCAACCGAGCATGGCGCACAACATGGCGACCACGCTCGCCGTGCAGGGGGCGTTCTTCGATGTGGTGACCAACTACATCAACGATCCGAAGGCCGATCCGGCCGATGCGGCGAAGAAGCTCAACGCAGCGGTCAAGGCTGCCCAATGACCGATCGCCGAGATCGGTGAGATCTCTGTGGGAGCGGGCTCGCCCGCGAACACCGGCATAGCCGGTGGCAGGCACTGCGGTGTCTGCTTCGCGGGCAAGCCCGCTCCCACAGGGTGATGTGCTGTTACTTCATCCGGGTATCCCACTCATGACTACGACCACCGCCCAACTGCGGGCCTCACCCCTGGACGCGCTCCAGCGCTGGCTACCGAAACTGGTGCTGGCGCCGAGCATGTTCATCGTCCTGGTGGGCTTCTACGGCTACATCCTCTGGACCTTCGTCCTGTCGTTCACCACCTCGACCTTCCTGCCCACCTACAAATGGGCGGGCCTGGCCCAGTACGCGCGGCTGTTCGACAACGACCGCTGGTGGGTGGCGAGCAAGAACCTGCTGGTGTTCGGCGGGATGTTCATCGGCATCACCCTGGTGATCGGCGTGCTGCTGGCGGTGTTCCTCGACCAGCGCATCCGCCGCGAAGGGGTGATCCGCACCATCTACCTGTACCCCATGGCACTGTCGATGATCGTGACCGGTACCGCCTGGAAGTGGCTGCTCAACCCCGGCATGGGCCTGGACAAGCTGCTGCGCGACTGGGGCTGGGAGGGTTTTCGCCTCGACTGGCTGATCGATCCGGACCGGGTCGTCTACTGCCTGGTGATCGCCGCCGTGTGGCAGGCCTCGGGCTTCATCATGGCGATGTTCCTTGCCGGGCTGCGCGGTGTCGACCAGTCGATCATCCGTGCTGCGCAAATCGACGGCGCTAGCATGCCGCGCATCTACTGGACCGTGGTGCTGCCAAGCCTGCGCCCGGTGTTCTTCAGCTCGCTGATGATCCTCTCGCACATCGCCATCAAGAGCTTCGACCTGGTGGCCGCGATGACCGCCGGTGGCCCTGGCTATTCCTCGGACCTGCCAGCGATGTTCATGTACTCGTTCACCTTCAGCCGCGGGCAGATGGGCATGGGTTCTGCCAGCGCGATCCTGATGCTCGGCGCGATCCTCGCGATCCTCGTGCCTTACCTGTATTCCGAGCTGAGGACCAAACGCAATGACCACTAACCTCGACAAACCGGCCCTCGGCCTGGGCCGCATCGCCATCCACGCGGTGCTGCTGCTCGCCGTGCTGCTCTACCTGGTGCCGCTGGTAGTGATGCTGCTGACCAGCTTCAAGACCCCGGAAGACATCAGCACCGGCAACCTGTTGAGCTGGCCCGAGCTGTTCACCACGATTGGCTGGGTCAAGGCCTGGGCCACGGTCAGCGGCTACTTCTGGAACTCGATCCTGATCACCGTGCCGGCGGTGCTGATCTCCACGGCCATCGGCGCGCTGAACGGCTACGTGCTGTCGATGTGGCGCTTCCGTGGCTCGCAACTGTTCTTCGGTCTGCTGCTGTTCGGCTGCTTCCTGCCCTTCCAGACCGTGCTGCTGCCGGCCTCGTTCACCCTCGGCAAGCTGGGACTTGCCAGCACCACCTCGGGGCTGGTGCTGGTGCACGTGGTCTATGGTCTGGCCTTCACCACGCTGTTCTTCCGCAACTACTACGTGAGCATTCCCGAGGCACTGGTCAAGGCTGCACGCCTGGATGGTGCCGGGTTCTTCACCATCTTCCGCCGCATCATCCTGCCGATGTCGACGCCGATCATCATGGTCTGCCTGATCTGGCAGTTCACCCAGATCTGGAACGACTTCCTGTTCGGCGTGGTGTTCTCCAGCGGCGATTCGCAACCGATCACCGTGGCCCTGAACAACCTGGTCAACACCAGCACCGGTGCCAAGGAATACAACGTCGACATGGCCGCGGCAATGATCGCCGCACTGCCAACCCTGCTGGTCTATGTGGTCGCAGGCAAGTATTTCGTGCGTGGGCTGACCGCCGGCGCAGTCAAGGGGTAAGTCATGGCAACGCTCGAACTTCGCAATGTAAACAAGACCTACGGCACCGGCCTGCCGGACACCCTCAAGGATATCCAGCTGGCCATCAAGGATGGCGAGTTCCTGATCCTGGTCGGCCCTTCCGGCTGCGGCAAGTCCACCTTGATGAACTGCATCGCCGGCCTCGAGAACATCACCGGTGGGGCGATCCTGATCGATGACCAGGACGTCTCCGGCATGAGCCCGAAGGACCGTGACATCGCCATGGTGTTCCAGTCCTACGCGCTGTACCCGACCATGAGCGTGCGCGAGAACATCGAGTTCGGCCTGAAGATCCGCAAGATGCCGCAGTCGGCGATCGACGAAGAAGTCGCGCGGGTAGCCAAGCTGCTGCAGATCGAACACCTGCTCAATCGCAAGCCTGGCCAGCTCTCCGGTGGCCAGCAACAGCGCGTGGCCATGGGCCGGGCGCTGGCGCGCAGGCCGAAGATCTACCTGTTCGACGAGCCGTTGTCGAACCTCGACGCCAAGCTGCGGGTCGAGATGCGCACCGAAATGAAATTGATGCACCAGCGTCTGAAAACCACCACGGTGTACGTGACCCACGACCAGATCGAGGCCATGACCCTGGGTGACAAGGTCGCGGTGATGAAGGACGGCGTCATCCAGCAGTTCGGTACGCCCCAGCAGATCTACAACGATCCGGCCAACCTGTTCGTCGCCAGCTTCATCGGTTCGCCACCGATGAACTTCATCCCGGTGCGCATCAGCAAGCAGGACGGGCGCCTGTTCGCCCTGCTCGACAGCGGCCAGGCCCGCTGCGAACTGCCCCTGGGCGCTGCCAGCGAAGCGCTGGACGGCCGCGAAGTGATCCTCGGCGTGCGCCCTGAGCAGATCGCACTTGGTAGCGCCGAAGGCAACGGCTTGCCGGCGGTGCGTGCAGAAGTGCAGGTCCTGGAACCTACCGGACCGGACCTGCTGGTGTTCGTCACCCTCAACCAGACCAAGGTCTGCTGCCGGTTGGCGCCGGACGTCGCCTGCAACGTGGGTGACAGCCTCAACCTGCAGTTCGATCCGGCGCGGGTCCTGCTGTTCGACGCGAGCAGCGGCGAGCGCCTGGACCTGCCGGCAGCGGACGCTCAAGTCAAGGACAACGTGACACGTATCAAGGGACGTTGAAGCAAGCAAACCATCGATAACAAGAAAAGAGGAAACAAGGGATGGACCATCGCAAGCGTATCAAGGCACTAGGCTCGCTGACCCTGCTCGCCCTCGTTGGCAGCAATGGCGCGCATGCTGCCGAGGCTTTCTCCAGCGAGTCGAAATGGATGACTGGCGACTGGGGTGGGGCTCGCACCGAGCTGTTGGAAAAAGGCTATGACTTCACCCTCGACTACGTCGGTGAAGTGGCCGGTAACCTGCACGGTGGCTACAACAACGACAAGACCGCGCGCTACAGCGACCAGTTCGCCCTCGGCGCGCACCTGGACCTGCAGAAGATCCTCGGCTGGCACGATGCGGAGTTCAAGCTGGCGATCACCGAGCGTAGCGGTCGCAACCTGTCCAACGACCGCATCAGCGACCCGCGCGCCGGGCAGTTCAGCTCGGTGCAGGAAGTCTGGGGCCGTGGCCAGACCTGGCGTCTGACGCAGATGTGGGTCAAGCAGAAGTACTTCGACGGCGCGCTGGACGTGAAGGTCGGCCGGTTCGGGGAAGGCGAGGACTTCAACAGCTTCCCTTGCGACTTCCAGAACCTGGCGTTCTGCGGTTCGCAGGTGGGTAACTGGGTGGGTGGCATCTGGTACAACTGGCCGGTCAGCCAGTGGGCGCTGCGGGTGAAGTACAACATCACGCCTGAGTTCTTCGTCCAGGTCGGTGCCTACGAGCAGAACCCGTCCAACCTCGAGACCGGCAACGGCTTCAAGCTCAGTGGCAGCGGGACCAAGGGCGCGATCCTGCCGGTGGAGATGGTCTGGTCGCCGAAGGTCAACGGCCTGCCGGGCGAATACCGCCTGGGCTATTACTACAGCACCGCCAAGGCCGACGACGTCTACGACGACATCAACGGCAACCCGCAGGCGTTGACTGGCCAAGCCTTCAAGTCGCACTCGAGCAAACATGGCTGGTGGGTCGTGGCCCAGCAGCAGGTCACCGCGCACAACGGCGATGCCAACCGCGGCCTGAGCCTGTTCGCCAACTTCACCGTGCACGACAAGGCGACCAACGTGGTCGACAATTACCAGCAGGTGGGCATGGTCTACAAGGGCGCCTTCGATGCACGGCCCAAGGATGATATCGGCTTCGGCATCGCCCGCATTCACGTCAATGACGACGTGAAGAAGCGCGCCGAACTGCTCAACGCCCAGAGCGGGATCAATGACTACGACAACCCTGGCTTCGTACCGCTGCAGCGCACCGAGTACAACGCCGAGCTGTACTACGGCTTCCACGTCACCAACTGGCTGACCGTGCGGCCGAACCTGCAGTACATCAAGAGCCCTGGCGGTGTGGACGATGTCGACAACGCGTTGGTCGCAGGCTTGAAGATTCAGTCGTCATTCTGAGAAAAATTGTTGTAAATTTACGCCATCCATCCCCACACCCCGAGATCCACTGTTCTTCAGTGGATCTCGGGCTTGGGTAAAGACAGCGCTATCTCAAACAACAAGAGCTTTCTGAACATGTCTGAACATCCGCTCCATCGCTTTTTCACTTCGCAGCGGCGACGGCCGGTTTTCGAGTGGGAGCGTTACCAGCAGCGCGATGTCCTGATCATCGATCACCCGCGCTGCCAGGCGGTGTTCAGCCGCCAGGGCGCACAGTTGCTGCACTTTCAGCCGAGCGGCGAGAAACCCTGGTTGTGGTGCGCCGAGCAATGGCCACAGGTCGGTGCGATCCGTGGCGGCGTGCCGGTGTGCTGGCCCTGGTATGGCCGTCATCCCAGCGAGGACCTGTGGCCGGCCCACGGCTGGGGGCGCTTGCTGGACTGGAAGCTGCTCGACAGCCGCGAGGACGAGGAGGGCGTCACGCTCAAGTGGCGCCTGGACCTGTGCGACTGGCAGGTCGACTTGCACGCCCGGCTGGGCTCGAGCATGGAACTGCGCCTGTGCACCGAGCACCAGGACAGCGAACCCTGCCAGCTGAGCCACGCATTGTTGGCGTTCTGGCGCATCAGCGACGTGTCGCAGATTGCCTTGTCAGGCCTTGAGGATATCGACGGCTACGACCGCCTCAACCGCCAGGCCTGCCGTGAAGACGGCGTGCTCACGCTCAACGGGGGGTGTCAGAAGGTCTACCCCGGTACACCGCAAGTGCAGTTGCATGACTCGGCCTGGGGGCGTGACCTGTGCATCGACACCAGCGACAGCGACGACACGGTGGTCTGGCACCCGGGTAATCGCCCATTGATGGGAGTGAGCGGGCGCGAGAGCCAGGGCTTCGTCTGCGTCGAGGCTGCCAGTGGCAGCGGCGAGGGCCTGAGCCTGGCGCCTGGGCAGCGCGCGCAATTGCGGCTGCAGGCGCATCGGCTCAGCTGAGTCAGCTGTCTTCGGCAGGGTAGCGGCTGGCGTTGAGGCTTTCCTTGATCTTGCGCAGGTGTGGCTGGAAATCCGAGCCGCGGCGCAGGGTCATGCCGGTCGCCAGTACATCGAGCACCGTCAACTGGATGATGCGCGAGGTCATCGGCATGTAGATGTCGGTGTCTTCCGGCAACGGCAGGTGCAGGCTCATGCTGCAGGCCTTGGCCAGTGGCGAGCCGGCGGCCGTGATACCCAGCACCGAGGCGCCGTTTTCCCTGGCCTGCTTCGCCACTTCGACCAGTTCGCGGGTGCGCCCGGTGTAGGAAATGATCACGAACAGATCACCGGTGTGCGCGACCGACGCCAGCATGCGCTGCATCAGCACGTCGGGATGCGCCGACACCGCCAGGTTGAAGCGGAAGAACTTGTGCTGGGCGTCCATGGCCACCGGGGCCGAGGCGCCCAGGCCGAAGAAGTGGATCTGCCGGGCCTGGATCATCATGTCCACGGCGCGGCTGACCTGCTGCGGGTCGATCTGCTGGCAGGCGCTGTCGAGCGAAGCGATGGCGCTGGCGAAGATCTTCTGGGTATAGGCCGCCGGATCGTCGTCGGCTTCCACTGCGCGGCTCACGTAGGCGGCGCCACTGGCCAGGCTCTGCGCCAGTTGCAGCTTGAGTTCCGGGTAGCCGCTGACGCCGAACGAGCGGCAGAAGCGGTTGACGGTCGGTTCGCTGACCTTGGCCGCCTGGGCCAGGGCGGCAATGCTGAAACGGGTGGCTTGCTGCGGGTTGAGGAGGATGACTTCGGCGACTTTGCGTTCGGCCTTGTTCAGCTCGTCGAGGCGTCCCTGGATCTGTTCCAGGAGGTTTCGCACACGGTCCATGGGATGTCCTTGGGTCGGAAAGACGGCCGGCTGAGGGAACAGTCGGCTTTTTGCACGGTTGTCTATCGTACTGATGGTGGGATTGTCATACCACTTGTCTGTAATCGCTGTACGAGATGTTGTTATTTTTACTACATCGCGCTTGAAAATTGTCATCGAAAACGGTATTTCTAGGCCAACTTTAATAAAAGAACCAACATCATGGTTGCTATCAGTGTAGAACCTTGCACATTCGCCCTCTTTGGCGCCCTTGGCGACCTGGCGTTGCGCAAGCTGTTTCCTGCCCTCTACGAACTGGACCGCGCCGGCCTGCTGCATTCGGATACCCGGCTGCTGGCCCTGGCCCGCGAAGCCGGTACTCCCGAGCAGCACCTGGCGAACATCGAAGCCCAACTGCGCCGCTTCGTGCCGGCGGCCGATATCGAACCCCAGGCCCTGCAACGGTTTCTCGACCGCCTGAACTACCTGCACCTGGACTTCGTCCAGCCCGAGGGCTACCAGGCCCTGGCCGAGCAGGCCGGTGAAGGGCAGCCACTGATCGCCTATTTCGCCACTGCGGCGGCGGTCTACGGGGCCATCTGCGAAAACCTCGACAAGGCCGGCCTGGCATCGCGCACTCGGGTCGTGCTGGAAAAACCCATCGGGCACGACCTGGAGTCGTCGCGTCGGGTCAATGACGCCGTGGCGCGCTTCTTCCCCGAAAGCCGGGTCTATCGCATCGACCACTACCTGGGCAAGGAAACGGTACAGAACCTCATCGCCTTGCGCTTTGCCAACAGCCTGTTCGAAACCCAGTGGAACCAGAACTCCATCTCCCACGTGGAGATCACCGTTGCCGAGAAAGTCGGTATCGAAGGCCGCTGGGGCTACTTCGACAAGGCCGGCCAACTGCGCGACATGATCCAGAACCACTTGCTGCAGTTGCTGTGCCTGATCGCCATGGACCCGCCCAGCGATCTGTCGGCCGACAGCATCCGCGACGAGAAGGTCAAGGTGCTCAAGGCGCTGGCACCGATCACCGGCGAGGGGCTGAGCACCCGTGTGGTGCGCGGCCAGTACATCGCCGGCTACAGCGACGGCACCCCGGTGCCCGGCTATCTGGAAGAAGAGAACGCCAACGCCCAGAGCGACACCGAAACCTTCGTCGCCCTGCGCGCCGACATCCGCAACTGGCGTTGGTCGGGCGTGCCGTTCTATCTGCGTACCGGCAAGCGCATGCCGCAGAAGCTGTCGCAGATCGTCATCCACTTCAAGGAGACGCCGCACTACATCTTCGCGCCGGAGCAGCGTTTGCAGATCGGCAACAAGCTGATCATCCGTCTGCAGCCCGACGAAGGTATCTCGCTGCGGGTGATGACCAAGGAGCAGGGGCTGGACAAGGGCATGCAACTGCGCAGCGGCCCTCTGCAACTGAATTTTTCCGACACCTGGCGCAGCGCGCGGATTCCGGATGCCTACGAGCGTTTGCTGCTCGAAGTGATGCGTGGCAACCAGAACCTGTTCGTGCGCAAGGACGAGATCGAGTACGCCTGGACCTGGTGCGACCAGTTGATCGCCGGCTGGAAGAACGCCGGTGACGCGCCCAAGCCGTATGCGGCCGGGTCCTGGGGCCCGATGAGCTCGATTGCACTGATCACACGCGATGGGAGAGCCTGGTATGGCGATATCTGAACTGCAATTGCCGGCGACCGTGAAGGTTCACGCGCTGACAGACGCCAAGCGCCTGGCCGCGACGCTGGCCAGTGACGTGGCCGAGCGCCTGCGCGCCGCCATCGCCAGCAAGGGCCGGGCCTGCGTGGTGCTCTCTGGCGGGCGTAGCCCGGTACCGTTCCTCGAGCAACTGGCCTTGGAAAAACTCGACTGGTCGAAGGTGACCGTGTCGCTGGCCGACGAGCGCTGGGTGCCGGTCGAGCATGCCGACAGCAATGCTGGGCTGCTGGCCCGGCACTTGCTCAAGGGTGAGGCGGCCAAGGCGCGGTTCATGGGCCTGTACCAGCGCGCCGACAACCTCGACGCCGCGGCCCAACAGGCCGACCAGGTGCTTGCCGACCTGCCGCCGATCGACGTGCTGGTGCTGGGCATGGGCGACGATGGCCATACCGCATCGCTGTTCCCGGACAGCCCGAACCTGGCCGAGGGCCTCGATCCGAACAGCAAGCGCCGCTGCCTGCCATTGCTGGCACCGAGCGTGCCACACCAGCGCTTGTCGATGACCCGTGCGCTGCTGTCGAGCGCTGCTTTCGTCGCGCTGTCCGTGCAGGGGCCAGGCAAACTCGCTACCCTGCGCGCCGCTCTGGCTGGCGACGACCTCACGCAAATGCCGATTCGCGCCTTTCTTCACGACCCCCTGGACATCTACTGGTGCCCATGAGCCAAGGATCCACTGTCATGACCACGCTTGAACGCCCACAACCTTTGCTCTCGATGGCCGAGAAAGCCGCCCGGATCGATGAGATCTGCGGCAAGGCGCGCATCCTGCCGGTGATCACCATCGCCCGCGAGGAAGACATCCTGCCGCTCGCCGACGCCCTGGCAGCCGGTGGTATCCGTACCCTGGAGGTGACCCTGCGTTCGCAGCACGGCCTCAAGGCCATCCAGGTGCTGCGTGAGCAGCGTCCTGAGCTGTGCATCGGTGCCGGTACCGTGCTCGATCCTGCGATGTTCGCGGCCGTGGAAGCGGCGGGTGCGCAATTCGTGGTGACGCCGGGAATTACCCGAGAGGTGCTCGAAGCCGGCGTACAGAGTGATATTCCGCTGCTGCCGGGAATCAGCACGCCGTCGGAGATCATGGCGGGCTACGCACTTGGCTATCGTCGCTTCAAGCTGTTCCCCGCCGAGATCGTTGGCGGCGTGGCAGCAATCAAGGCCTACGGCGGCCCGTTCGGCGATATCCGCTTCTGCCCCACCGGCGGGGTGAATCCGGCCAACGCGCGCAACTACATGGCGTTGCCGAATGTGATGTGCGTGGGCGGGACCTGGATGCTGGATAGCAGCTGGATCAAGAACGGTGACTGGGCGCGGATCGAAGCCTGCAGCGCCGAGGCGATGGCGCTGCTGGACTGATACGAATTTCGTTGTGTGCTGTACGGCTTGTGGGGCGCTTGGTCGGCGCCCCTTTTTTTATGTGCAGGTTTTGCCTCCATCATGGGCCGCCATGAAATGAAAAAGCCCGCATCGACCGATGCGGGCTCTGTGTGCTGCGCGTGCGGTTACGCCGCCTTGGCGGCCTGCTGGCTCAGCGAGCGGTTCAATGCACTGAACAGTGCCTTGAAGCTTGCAGTGGTGATGTTCTCATCGATACCCACGCCATGCACCGGACGACCGCCGGCCACACGCAGTTCGATGTAGGCTGCGGCCTTGGCATTGGTACCTGCACCGATGGCGTGCTCGTTGTAGTCCATGATCTCGACCGCGATCGGCAGGCCAGCTACCAGGGCTTCGAGGGCACCGTTGCCCTTGCCGCGCCAGTGCAGGGTGGTTTCACCTTCGCCGGCGACTTCCACTTCCACGGCACTGCTGCCGTTCTCTTCCTGCAGACGATGGCTGACCAGGGCGTAAGGGGCGTTGGCCTGCAGATACTCTTTGTGCAACAGGCTGTAGATCTGCTGGGCAGTCATTTCCAGGCCGAGACGGTCGGTCTCGCCCTGAACCACCTGGCTGAACTCGATCTGCATGCGGCGCGGCAGGCTGATGCCGTATTCCTGTTCGAGCAGGTAGGTGATACCGCCCTTGCCGGACTGGCTGTTGACGCGGATGACCGCCTCGTAGCTGCGGCCGATGTCGGCCGGGTCGATCGGCAGGTACGGCACTTCCCACAGCTCGCCGTCCTGCTGCTTGGCGAAGCCCTTGCGGATGGCGTCCTGGTGCGAGCCGGAGAAAGCGGTATGCACCAGGTCACCAACGTACGGATGGCGTGGGTGCACCGGCAGCTGGTTGCACTCTTCGACGACCTTGCGCACGCCGTCGATGTCGGAGAAGTCCAGTTGCGGGTCGATACCCTGGGTGTAGAGGTTCAGCGCGAGCGTGACCAGGTCGACGTTGCCCGTACGCTCACCGTTGCCGAACAGGCAGCCTTCGGCGCGGTCGGCACCCGCCATCAGGCCCAGCTCGGTGGCGGCGATGCCGGTGCCACGGTCGTTGTGGGTGTGCAGGCTGATGATCACGCTGTCGCGGCGGTTGACGTTGCGGCAGAACCATTCGATCTGGTCGGCGTAGACGTTTGGCGTGGCGACTTCCACGGTGGCCGGCAGGTTGAGGATGATCTTGTGCTCAGGGGTCGGGTTCCACACCTCGATCACCGCGTCGCACACTTCCTTGGCGAACTCAAGCTCGGTGGCGCTGAAGGTTTCTGGCGAGTACTGGAAGGTCCAGTGCGTTTCCGGCTGCTGGGCGGCGTACTTGACGAACAGCTTGGCGGCGTTCACCGCGATGTCCTTCACGCCTTGCTTGTCCTGGTTGAAGACGATGCGGCGGAACGCCGGGCAGGTGGCGTTGTACAGGTGCACGATGGCTTTCTTCGCGCCGCGCAGGGACTCGAAGGTCCGGGCGATCAAGTCTTCACGGGCCTGGGTCAGCACCTGGATGGTGGTGTCGTCCGGGATGTGGCCATCTTCGATCAGGGTGCGTACGAAGTCGAAGTCAGTCTGCGAGGCAGACGGGAACGACGCCTCGATCTCTTTCACGCCAACCTGCACCAGGGTTTTCCAGAAACGCAGCTTCTTCTCCGCGTCCATCGGCTCGATCAGCGACTGGTTCCCGTCACGCAGGTCGGAGCTGCACCAGATTGGCGCCTGGGTGATGGCTTTCGATGGCCAGGTACGGTCTGGCAGGTCGATGGTCGGGAAGGCGCGGTATTTCTTCGACGGATCTTTGAGCATGGACATTTGGAGCAATCCTTTAATGTGCGGCCTGATCGGGCCTGCCAAGCGATAACGAGATGAAGAGGCGAGGCGATGCGGTTCACCCAGGTAGTCGTGCACTGACCAGGCAAAGGCTGCGGTGTTGGCGGAGCAGAATGAGGGTGATCGAGGTTTTCATGGCCTCAACCCTAACCAGTGGAAGTGGGGGATGGCAAGTGTTCAAAAAAAATTGAGAGGAATGCTTAAAAAAAGCATTTGGGTGAGATTTTATGGCTACAACCTGGTTTTTATTGATTTTTTATTGTGCCGAGGTTTGCTGCTGCGCAAGGTGGTGCGACTGCGGCGCGGCCATCGCGGGACAAGCCCGCTCCCACAGGAAATCCCCGGTGTGAGCGGGCTTGCTACCGATCTCAGGGCTGGAACGCTCCGATGAAGATCGCCGGGTCCACCCGTGCATCGTTCAGGCTGACGTTCCAGTGCATGTGCGGCCCGGTGGCCCGGCCGGTGGAGCCGACCTTGCCGACCACGTCGCCACGGCGCAGCACCTGCCCTGGCTGCACATCGACCTTGGACATGTGGCAGAACATGCTGATGAAACCCTGGCCATGGTCGACGAACACCGTGCGGCCATTGAAGAAGTAGTCGCCAACCAGGATCACCTTGCCGTTGGCCGGGGTCTTGATCGGCGTGCCGGCGGGTACGGCGAAGTCCAGCCCGGCGTGGGGGTTGCGCTCTTCGCCATTGAAGAAGCGGCGCACGCCGAACTTGCTCGACAGTGGGCCGTTGACCGGCTTGTCGAGGATCAGGTTGCTCGGCACGCCCGGGCTGAAGCTGCGGTAGGCCTTGACCTGTTCGGCCAGCTCGCGGTCGATGCGCTTGAGGTCATCCGGCTCGGGATTGACCTGGCGCTTGTTCTTCAGGGTGATGTGTTGCTCGGGGTATTTCTTGCTGCCCACGCTGAATGACAGAGTGCGTGCGCCTTGGCTGAGGGTGGCGGTGCCGGGTTTCTGCGTCAGCGGAATACCGACGATGGCCAGCCAGGTGTCCTGTTCCTTGACCACCAGCACCGGCTTGCCGTCGAAGCGCGCGCTCGGTGCACTGGCGGCGGGGCCGAGGTCGACCACTGCCACGCCGCCGGGGACTGGCTTGTTGAGGGTGCGGGTGATGTAGCTGGCCTGGGCCGTGGCGGCCAGCAGCAGGGCGCAGAGTGCGAGCAGGGGGGCAAGCAGGCGGGGCATGTGTCAGTCCAGTAGAGAGAGGGTGACCGGAGTCTGGTGGTTGTCTTCGACCCGGACCTGCAGTTCGCCTTCGTTCAGGCGTGCGGTCAGGCGCTGGCCGTTGCGGGTCTGGGCGGCGCTGCGTATGGCCTGGCCGCGCTCGTCGAGCAGGATGCTGTAGCCGCGGGCCAGGGTGGCCAGCGGGCTGACCACTTGCAGCGTCTGCAATTGCGCCTGGAAGCGCTGGCGACGGTCCTTGAGCGTTTCGCGCATGGCCCGCGGCAAGCGCTCGGCGAGGCTGTCCAGGCGCTGTCCGAGCAGCTTGAGGGCGCGCCCGGGATGCTGTGCGGCCAGACGCATGTCGAGGCGGCTCAGGCGTTGCTGGCGCTGGTTCATGTCGAGCATGAAGGCGCGGCGCAAGCGCATGTCCAGGTCATCCAGGCGTTGGGCCTGCTGTCGCAGGCGTTCACCGGGGTGACGCAGGCGACGGGCCAGTCCTTCCAGGCGCAGGCGATCGTGGCTCAGGCGGTGCTGCATGCGCAGCAGCAGGCGGCGTTGCAGGCTGTCGAGACGCTGCTGCAGGCCGCTGTTGTCAGGCGCGAGCAGTTCGGCGGCCGCCGAAGGCGTCGGTGCGCGCACGTCGGCCACGAAGTCGCTGATCGACACGTCGGTCTCATGGCCCACTGCACTGACGACGGGTGTCACGCAGGCGGCGATGGCACGTGCGACGGCTTCTTCGTTGAAGCACCAGAGGTCCTCCAGCGAGCCGCCGCCACGGGCCAGGATCAGTGCATCGAAGCCGAGGCTGTCGGCCCGCTGCAAGGCCCGCACGATCTGGCCAATGGCTTCGCGCCCCTGCACTGCCGTGGGGATCAGGTTGAGTTCGACTTGCGGTGCACGGCGGCGGAAGACGCTGATGATGTCGCGGATCACCGCGCCGGTGGGCGAGGTGACGATGCCGATGCGTCGCGGGTGAGCCGGCAGCGGCTGCTTGCGTTCGGCACTGAACAGCCCTTCGTTGCCGAGCTTTTCCTTCAAGGCTTCGAAAGCCAGGCGCAAGGCGCCGTCACCGGCGGGCTCGACGGCATCGACAATCAGTTGGTAATCACCGCGCCCCTCGAACAGTGAGACCTTGCCGCGCACCTTGACCGCCAGGCCGTCACGCAGGGCCTGGCGGACCCTGACAGCGTTCTGCCGGAACAATGCGCAGCGGATCTGGGCGCCGCTGTCCTTGAGGGTGAAGTACAGGTGGCCGGAGGCCGGGCGGGCGAGGTTGGATATCTCGCCTTCCACCCAGACACTGCGGAACACGTCTTCGAGCAGCACACGGGCGCGGCCGTTGAGCTGGCTGACGGTGAGGACCTCGCGGTCCAGGCCGAGTCGTTCGAAAGGGTCTCTGATCATGCCGGGCATGATAAGGGGCAGGGTGGGGGGGTTATCAAGGTCAAATCCTGTAAGCTCCAGTGTATTTCCAGCCCACCCCCAAAGGACTACCTCAGGACTCGGCACGATGCTCGAACTTCTCCCCGCCACCCCATTGGAATGGCTCCCCATCCTGCTGGCCATCGCCGCCGCCTACATCGTCTTCGGCATCGCCGGCTTCGGTACCGCGTTGGTGGCCGGCCCGGTACTGATCCACTTCATGCCGTTGTCGCGGATCATCCCCCTGCTGGTGCTGCTGGACTTCGTCGCCGCCTTCGGCAACCTGTTGCCCTCGCGCCGCGATGTGGTTCGCGGCGAACTGCTGCGTTTGCTGCCGTGCATGGCAGTGGGTTGTACCTTGGGCGTGGTGTTCCTGCTGCACCTGAAATCCGACCTGCTGTTGTTGCTGATGGGCCTGTTCGTTACCGCCTATGCCATCTACAGCCTGGCGGTGAAGGTGCGGCCGGCGAAGCTGTCCGGGCTGTGGGCGGTGCCGATGGGCACGATTGGCGGGCTGTTCGGTGCACTGTTCGGCAGCGGTGGCTTCCTCTATGCGATCTACTTGAGTGCCCGGCTGGAGGTGAAGGAGCAGGTACGCGCCACCCAGAGCGCGCTGATCAGTTGCAGCACCCTGGTGCGCCTGTCGCTGTTCCTGATCGCCGGGGTCTATGCCGACGCCAGCCTGTTGATGCTGGCAGCCTGCCTGCTGCCGGTGATGTTCGCAGGGCTTTGGGTCGGCAGGCGTCTGAGCCTGAAACTGTCCCGCGAAGCCTTCGTGCGGCTGGTCACCTGGCTGGTACTGGCCAGCGGGGTGGCGCTGATCGGTCGCTACCTGAGCGGCTGAGCAGGGCGTAGAATTACGCGATTACCGCAGTTTTCAGGCCCGCCCCGTTCATGAACACCCAGAGCATCATCGTCCCCAAGCAGTCCACCGTTCCGGTTCACGAGGCCCGCGCACGGGCGATCCTGCGCTGGCTGGTGCGCGAGAAGATCGTCGAGGAGCAATTGAGCACCTGCGGGCGCACCGGCAATCGCATGGGCCACGCCCTGGCCCAGGGCGCGCGCAAGGTGGCGCTGCATCCCGAGAAACTGCCCTTCGGCGAGCCGGTCAACGGCCTGGAGGTGATGCTCAAGCGCTGCATCTATACCCCCACCGACGGTTTTCGCGAGGAAGCGGGGTGCCCTGAGTGTCGGCGCGAGGTCGGCGAGCCGCTGTTCGAAAGCCTGGAAGAGTGGATGCCCGGCGTCAGTGACAACTTCACCTGCCCCCTGTGCGGCTTCGAGGACGACATCAACGGCTTTCTTTATCTGCAACCCTGTGCCTTTTCCAACCTGGGGTTCATCTTCAACAACTGGGGCGAGGCCGGGTTTACCCAGGCGTTCCTCGACAGTTTCGCCGACTGGCTGGATCAGCCGGTCGCCGTGGTACAGGTGAAGGTGGCCTGAGCGGCAGGAACTGGACCGAAGGCCCCTTTTTTGCATTGAGCGGCGCGCCATGGATGAGTATAATGGCGCGCTTCCATTTTTCCCGCCCGGGAGCCCCCGCGATGCTGCGTATCAGCCAAGAAGCCCTGACCTTCGACGATATCCTCCTTGTACCTGGTTACTCCGAGGTACTGCCCAATGAAGTCAGTCTCAAGACCCGTTTGACCCGTGGCATCGAGCTGAACATTCCACTGGTCTCCGCCGCCATGGATACCGTGACCGAAGCGCGCCTGGCCATCGCCATGGCTCAGGAAGGCGGCATCGGCATCATCCACAAGAACATGACCATCGAACAGCAGGCCGGCGAAGTACGCAAGGTCAAGAAGTTCGAGGCTGGCGTGGTCAAGGATCCGATCACCATCGATGCCGACGCCACCGTGCGCGACCTGTTCGACCTGACCCGCCTGAACAACATCTCGGGTGTTCCGGTGCTGGAAAACGGTGACCTGGTCGGTATCGTTACCTCCCGCGACGTGCGTTTCGAGACGCGTCTGGAAGCCAAGGTACGCGACGTGATGACTCCCAAGGAGCGTCTGGTCACTGTCCGTGAAGGCGCCGACAAGAACGAAGTCCGCGAGCTGCTGCACAAGCACCGCCTGGAAAAAGTCCTGATCGTCGACGACAAGTTCGCGCTCAAAGGCATGATGACCGTCAAGGACATCGAAAAAGCCAAGGCCTACCCACTGGCCAGCAAGGACGACCAGGGTCGCCTGCGCGTCGGCGCTGCAGTCGGCACCGGCAAGGACACCGGCGAGCGCGTAGCAGCCCTGGTTGCCGCTGGTGTTGACGTGGTGGTGGTCGACACCGCCCACGGCCACTCCAAAGGCGTGATCGACCGCGTTCGCTGGGTCAAGGAGAACTACCCGCAGGTGCAGGTGATCGGCGGCAACATCGCTACCGGTGCCGCCGCCAAGGCCCTGGCCGAGGCTGGCGCCGATGCTGTCAAGGTCGGCATCGGCCCAGGCTCGATCTGCACCACCCGTATCGTCGCCGGTGTCGGCGTGCCGCAGATCAGCGCCATCGCCAACGTCGCCGCTGCATTGGAAGGCACGGGTGTGCCACTGATCGCCGACGGTGGTATCCGTTTCTCCGGTGACCTGTCCAAGGCCATCGTTGCCGGCGCCTCGTGCGTGATGATGGGCTCGATGTTCGCCGGTACCGAAGAAGCCCCGGGTGAAGTCGAGCTGTTCCAGGGCCGTTCGTACAAGGCTTACCGCGGCATGGGTTCGCTGGGTGCCATGGCGCAGGCGCAGGGTTCTTCGGACCGCTACTTCCAGGACTCCTCGGCCGGTGCCGAGAAGCTGGTTCCGGAAGGTATCGAAGGCCGCGTCCCCTACAAGGGTGCCCTGGCCGCGATCATCCACCAGCTGATGGGCGGGCTGCGCTCCTCCATGGGCTACACCGGCAGCGCGACCATCGAAGAGATGCGCACCAAGCCGGAGTTCGTGCGCATCACCGGTGCCGGCATGGCCGAGTCCCACGTGCACGACGTGCAGATCACCAAGGAAGCCCCTAACTACCGCGTAGGCTGAGGCTTCAGCAACAACCGAGAGCGGGGCTGTCACGAACAGCCCCGCGTCGTTTCCGATTTCCACTGACGAGATTGAGTCATGGCCCTCGACATTCACGCTCACCGAATCCTGATCCTCGATTTCGGTTCCCAGTACACCCAGCTGAT
>NZ_BCBT01000066.1:0-34481 GCF_001320965.1 Pseudomonas sp. NBRC 111143
CACCATACCGGCCGCGGCACCACCAGCAGCTGGGCCATGTCGGTCGAGGCGCCGTAGTGAACCAGCACCATCAGCGCCGACGCACTGCCCGCCAGACCGGCCAGCCGCATCGAACCGAGGCGCTTCAGCATGACGCCGGTGCCCAGATAGTACAGCGCATAGGTAACGGCACTCGCGAAGACCCAGGCCGCCCCCAGGATGACCTGCCCACCCATGCCCGCGGTGCTGATGTCGTGCAGGAGCGCCACCCCAAGCCCCATGTAGCAGACGCCCATGGCCAGCAGCGTGCGTCGGCTCGGCCGCTCGCGAAAAATCACGACCTGGAAGAGCAGGATCAGCGTCGGATAGGTGAACAGGATCAGGCGCTCCAGTCCGGCGCTGATGTATTCCAGCCCGTAGAAATCGAAGAGGCTGGACAGGTAATAGCCGAACATCCCCAGCAGCAGGATGCGCGCCCCATCCGCCAGCGAGAGCCGCCCTTCCCCCGCCCCGCGGCTCAGCCACAGCAACCAGAGGAACAGCGGCAACGCGAAGCCAAGCGTTCTCAACTAAGCATTCAGGCACCCCCGGGCCCTCGTACGAGGAAGCAGAGGAAGCAGCACAGTCGTTCATTGGGTTCAAAAGCCATAGGTTTCCTGGTTGCTTTGTGTGCGGGCCAGAGCGCACGCAAAACGACGGCCTATGTATCTTTCCTGGCCCGCTGAACAACACCTCCACGATTGCTGCGCCGTGGACGCCCGACGCGTCGCTCGCCGACAAATCGGGAAACCTGCGGCCAGAATTCTTGTGGGCGGCGCTCGACTGCACGGGAGCTTTCACTTCTTTCCCGCTACCCGATGGCGTCGCGATTGTTCTCGGCGAACTGGCCGCCTCCATCTTGGGCGTCGTCAAGCCTGGGGATCGTTGTATTGTCCTCGGCTGGCCTTTGGGGGTGGAGGGCCGCAAGCGTCTAGCTGGTACGGCCATCTACGCACCGAACGACCGCCTCGTTGCCTTGGCCCGGGCTGTTTGGATCGAAGTTCCCTCAAGCACCTGGAGCTGAGGACAAGAGGCATCTGCGTGGAGACGCCCACCCCTTCCATCGAGCGGACATCTTCCGGCAAGCCTCCTTTCGCGGAAGGGTCAATCGCGAAGCCAGGCTTCAACGGTGATTCTGCAGAAGGTTGATCCGCGCCTTCACGCAGCCTGGCAATGGTAAAGGGGACAGATTAATTTTAGCTTCTCTAATTTCACCCCACATGCATGCAAGCCAAACGCGCGCATTGTGATGGGGCCTTTAGTCAGTGAGGTTCCCGGGATCGACCACGGCGTGCGTATAGCCGCATCATCAGGCCCTCGAACCTTCGCAAGCGCGGACTATTGGTCTGCCTTGCTCCCGGATCCGCCATCTCCGTTGGCCTGACGAACGCTCCGGCGCAGTTCTTGTGGCGTCCGCCCAATGACTCGCACGAAGCAGCGCAGCATGTGATCGGCATCGCCGAATCCGGCGCTCCTGGCGATCTCCTCGAAAGTCTGATGCCCGCCCTCAACCAGCGGCCTTGCCGCCTCGATGCGAAGGCGCTCGATCGCTTTGGCCGGCGTCACCCCGATGGATGCCGCGAATACACGGCCAAACTGACGCACGCTCATATGCGCGACGTCAGCCAAGCGCTCGACTGACAGATCATCACGCAGATGATCGCGCGCATAGCTCAGCACCGTGCGGATGCGATCTGAGCCAGGGTCGAAATCCAGCAGCGAAGAGAACTGGTACTGACCACCTGGCCGTCGATAGTAGACAACCAGCATGCGTGCGACGGAGCGCGCCACCTCTTTGCCCAGGTCCTGCTCGATCATGGCCAAGGCCATGTCGATGCCAGCCGACATGCCTGCGGACGTCCAGACATTCCCGTCTTCGGTCCAGATTCGATCTCCGTCCACGCGCAGCGACGGATAGCGAGCCTGCAGTTGCGGAGCATAGTTCCAATGCGTGGTAGCGACACGACCGTCGAGCAGGCCGCTCTCGGCCAGCACGAAGGCGCCAGTACAGACGCTGGCCGTGCGGCGAGAGCGCAGGGACATGTGCCGGATCGCGGTCGCCATCGACATCGTCCAGTCACCGATCGGAGCGGCCGGTGCGCCGACGATGATGAGCGTGTCGAGGCGGTCGACGACTTCCAATGCTTCGGTCGCGACCTGCAGTCCGCTCGAGGCGCGGATCAACCCGCCCTCAAGCGAAGCGACCGTGAATCGATAGCCCGAAGGGCGCGCGCTATTGGCGTTGGAGAAGGCTTCGAGCGGGCCACTCAAATCCAGCAATACGAAGCCCGAATAAACCAAGAAACAAACGTGACGTGGCATGACCTGAACGCCAATAGCCCGGCAGAAGAGTCATTAGACGCGCCTCCTGTTTGGCAGGTCAACGGGTGCAACAACGGGGCTCGGCCGTTGCCAGATCCGGCCATTCGCCTGGAAGCGCTCGTCTGGCCATCCAAGTGCACCCGCCTCACTCGAGGTGGCTGCGCTTGTCGGCCGAAATCCAGGGACAAATGTCCTATTCGTACCAGCCTCTCGCCGTACCGTACTCGCACCACCCCACTTCGAGGACATGCAAATGACCTTCAACAAGACTCACCCCAAGACAATGCTCTCCTACGCCGCCGTGTTGGGGGCCATCCTGATGGCGCCTGGCATCAGCTTCGCCGCCGAGAACTCCTATGCCGACCCGGTCAAGCCCGCGCTCCCGGCCTCCACTTTTGAATGGGATCTAAGTCGAACCGCTCTGGTCGTGATCGACCCGCAGATCGACTTCATGAGCCCGGAGGGTGCAGGCTGGCCGGTGTTCGGTGCGAGCGTTACCGAGCAAAACCTGGTCCCGAATCTGCGCCGGCTCTTCGCGGCGTCCAAGAAGGCTGGAACGACCGTCGCCATCTCGCCGCACTACTACTATCCCCACGATCATAAATGGGAGTACGAGGCGCCGACGGAGACCGTTCAGCACAAGCTTGGCCTCTTCGATCGCAAGGGCGCCTTGACGCTGGATGGATTCCGTAACTCGGGTGCCGACTTCATGCAGGAGTTCAAGCCCTTCATTGAAGACGGCAAGACCATCGTCGCATCACCGCACAAGTTGTATGGCCCCCAAAGCAACGACCTGATGCTGCAGCTGCATAAGCAGCGGGTTGACAAGATCATCCTTGCCGGTATGGCCTCCAACCTGTGCGTCGAATCGCATCTTCGCGAGTTTCTGGAGCGCGGTTTCGAGGTGGTCGTCGTACGTGACGCCATCGCCGGACCGAAGCTTCCTGACGGCGACGGCTACGGTAGTGCACTGGTCGACTTCCGCTACATTGCCAACGGTCTGCTGACGACCGACGAGGTAGTGAAAAAGCTGGAAGGACGCTGACCGCGGGTAGAACCAATTTCCCAACCAGGCACGGGAGCCCTTGTTGCTCCCGTGCTAGCCAACTGACAAGGAGTCACCCATGAGCAATACCAAAACCTTCGGGCCTGCCAGCCCGGACCGGCGAGATTTTCTGGTGCTAGGCTTGAGTGCCGCGGCCCTGGCTGCCGTTTCCCCGGCGTCCTTCGCTGCACTCTCGTCCGTCCACTCTCCTTCCATCAACCGCGGAATCATGACCATGAGCACAGTGACTACCCAAGATGGCGTTGAGATCTTCTACAAGGACTGGGGCCCGAAGGACGCCCAGCCAATCGTGTTCCACCATGGCTGGCCGCTCAGCGGTGACGATTGGGATAGCCAGGCCCTGTTCTTCGTTGGCCTGGGCTATCGCGTCATCGCGCACGATCGGCGCGGCCACGGCCGGTCCGCTCAGGTGAGCGACGGCCACGACATGGACCACTACGCTGCGGACGTCGCGGCGTTGGACGGAGCCGCACACTGGTTTCACCAACGGCCTGCCGGCGAAGGTGCCGAAGCCGGAACCCATCAACCACTGGCAACGAGCAGCCCAGGCCATCGATGAGGCCATCATTGAAGCGCGACACAACCCGGAGACGGCCCGCTTGCTGTTCACACTGGCGTCCTACGGGCGACGCGACCCCGAATCCCTGGAACGTTTGCGCGCCACGTTCACCAAGGAGGGCATCCCGCCGGAGTTTTTGTCACATTACGAGCCTGAATGGCCGTTTGCAGGTCTTAGACTAAATGACGGGTTAAGTGACAGTTTTTGACGGCGAGAACTTTCTGGCTCACACTGTCACATAATCGAACGTATATGTGACAGGTGAAGAGATGTTGATCGGCTATATGCGGGTGTCGAAAGCGGACGGTTCCCAATCCACCGATCTGCAGCGCGATGCACTGATCGGCGCCGGGGTGAGTCCTTCACATCTCTACGAGGATCTGGCTTCAGGCCGACGCGATGATCGACCGGGGTTGGCTGCTTGCCTGAAGGCGCTCCGTGAAGGCGACACGCTGCTCGTGTGGAAGCTCGATCGGCTCGGCCGTGATCTACGCCATCTGATCAACACCGTGCACGACCTGACTGCGCGTAGCGTGGGATTGAAAGTCCTGACCGGTCACGGTGCTGCGGTCGACACGACGACTGCCGCAGGCAAGCTTGTGTTCGGTATTTTTGCTGCGCTGGCCGAGTTCGAGCGGGAGTTGATTTCCGAGCGCACGATGGCAGGATTGGCATCGGCACGAGCACGCGGCAGGAACGGCGGGCGGCCGTTCAAGATGACCGCAGCGAAACTGCGATTGGCCATGGCGGCGATGGGGCAGCCGGAAACCGTGGTTGGCGATCTGTGTGAGGAACTCGGCGTCACTCGACAGACGTTGTACCGGCACGTCTCGCCAAAGGGCGAGTTGCGTCCAGATGGCCTGAAGTTGCTTTCACTGGGCTGATCTTGACCTGGAGGCGAATGGCTCACTACGGCCAGAAGCAGACCTTCGACGTGTTTGGGAAAACTAGGGCTATTCATTGGGGTGAGTTCGAATGCCGCATGTGGGCCAAGCTAAATTAGCAGCCTGGGTCAAAATCGCATCAGCGGCAACAACCTAGGCTCTCTAGCTTGCTGGGGCAGAAGGCCACTAGCAGCAGCTAGTGATCGCCGCTATCCTGAGTTCCATAATTTTCGCACCACGGGACGAATGAGTTCGCCCCGCTCTAGCAGGGACGCACAATGGAACTCAGGCTAGTATTCGCCGCAGCAATCTTCTTGGGCTCCTACCTTCCTCTCAGCATCATCCTGTTGGTTCAGGACTTGAAGGTCGACCTCTTCAGTAGGCCTTTTTGCTCAACGCTTCGGCAGATGTCGTCGGAGTGCGAGCTCCCATTCAACAACTCTGGCCTTTCGATTGGATTTGCACTCTGCTGCCTAGCTTGCTTTCTGACCACCGTCTTTGTGATCTGGTGTAAGCAAGAGCCTCAGAGCATTACTATCATTGAGTCAAAACAAATTCCAACTGGTCTGTCCCGGGCTGAGTGGACACTGACTTAAGGTGGATAATGTCCGCCGCAAGGAGTGTTCATGACCCAGACCAGACGACGTTTTCCTGAATCCTTCAAACGCGAGGCGGTAGGCCAGGTGCTTGCCGGCACGCCGCTTCGGCATGTAGCCGAGACGCTGGGCATTGCTGAAAGCCTGCTGGGCAAATGGAAGCGCCAGTACGAACAGCAAGGTGACGATGCCTTTCCAGGCAATGGCAAGCAGCGTGGCGAGAACGCGGAACTGCGTCGGCTACGCCAGCAACTGGCCCAGGTCACCATGGAGCGCGATGTTTTAAAAAAGGCGCTCGCCATCTTCTCGCAGCCCACGAAGTGAGGTTCCGCGCCATCGAGGCGTTGGCCGGTCGCTACCCCGTAGCGCCAATGTGCCGGCTGCTGCGAGTATCGCGCAGCGGTTTCTATGCCTGGCAGCAGCGGCCTCCTTCGGCGAGAGAGATGGCGTACCGACGCCTGAGCAAGGAGATCCGCTCCATCCACCATGAGGTGAATGGGATCTATGGCCATCGCCGAATCAAGGCCGAACTGGCGGCCATGGGGCATGCGTGTGGTCGGCACCGGGTTGCCCGACTGATGCGCGAAGCTGGTTTGCGCGTTCGCTCGCGCAAGCGCTGGCGGCTGGTTTCCAGCAGTCGTCACGCTCTGCCGATTGCGCCGAATCACCTGGATCGCCAGTTCTCCTCGGATCGCGCCAACCGGCACTGGGTCTCGGACATGACCTACGTGCGGACGGCCCAAGGCTGGCTGTATCTGGCCGTGGTGCTCGATCTCTATTCACGCGCCGTCGTCGGTTGGGCGATGCACCATCGCATGCAGCAAGCCCTAGTGCATGCTGCGCTGGAGATGGCTGTGGCACGCCGCCAACCACAGGCAGAGGTACTGCTGCACTCGGATCGTGGCAGCCAATACTGCGCCTACGACTACCAGGCCTTGCTGCGGCGCCATCGGGTTGTGCCCAGCCATTCACGTCCGGGGAACTGCTGGGACACTCTGCGATGGAGAGCTTCTTCCGTTCGCTGAAGACCGAGCGGGTGTACCTGACGCATTACGCCAGCTACCAAGAGGCGAAAACCGACCTGTTCGACTACATCCGCTTTTACAATCACCGCCGTCGCCACTCGACGTTGGGCTATCTCAGTCCGATGGAGTTTGAGCGGCGAAACGCGAGCAGTAGCTCTTAACTACCTGTCCACCAGTTCCGGGACAGACCAACCATCTGTTATAAGTCCCTACCCCATTTGCTCAATGGCTCGCCCTTCTCGTCTAGAGTCGTCTCATGCTGGGTGCCAGCCTCGCCCCGTTTGCGGGAGCATGGCTGGCGATCAAACGTGACTGTGCACTGAATGTTTTTTGGAGGACTTTGGCTCGTCAACAACAGGGTGGGTGGCCTTGCTGCTCAGAGGTATCGCTTGTCGATTGCTGCACCGACTGAATATTTTGGGTCGACGAAATTGCCCAGTCTCACCTTGCCGCACTGGCTCAGCATCATGTAGGCGTCCCAGCGATCGAAGCCGTACTCCTTTTCCAGCCAAAGAATTAATTCGCAGTACGCAATGCGCGTCGCGTCTTCCAAGGGGCGTGCACTGCCGATGGC
Source organism: Pseudomonas sp. NBRC 111143 (assembly GCF_001320965.1). Lineage (NCBI taxonomy): Bacteria > Pseudomonadati > Pseudomonadota > Gammaproteobacteria > Pseudomonadales > Pseudomonadaceae > Pseudomonas > Pseudomonas sp. NBRC 111143. Next base: position 7,045 of record NZ_BCBT01000066.1, read on the forward strand.
CATCAGCATGGATTCGGTTTCAAGGCGCGGCCAGTCGATGTTCCAGTTCTTGATCAGCTCGACATGGATGGTCGTCGTGCTCTCGAACTCCACGGCCGTGCCGCACACCTCACCATCGCCCTGACACGCATGCGCATCGCCGATGAACAAACGCCCACCTGGCGAGCGCACCGGCAAGTACGTGATGCTCCCTGGGCCCATGTCAGGCAAGTCCATATTGCCGCCGTGGTTGTCGGGCGTAAGGGAGTTGATCGAGTCGATTTCAGGCGAAAGGCTTAGCGTGCCGATGTGCGGCTGATAGGGCAGGGTCACGCGATCACTCCAATGGACATGCTGCTCGTCGACATGGATTTTGCGGGTGATCTCGGGCAATGGGTCGGTCAGCATCGCGGTCAGGTCGGTGCCGGTCAGGGCGCCGAAACGGGGGATCATGCAGCACGTACCCCGAGGGTTTTCACCCCGTGGCAGGATCGACTCGATGCGGACGGCCACCACGTCTCCCTTCTCGGCGCCTGCAATCATGATGGGGCCGCTCTGAGGGTTGAGAAACGGCATGCGCAGCAGTTCGCTGGGGCGATCGTGCTCATGTTTGACTTTGCCTTCGAAGGCATCGGCGGTTTCGACGATAACCCTGTCCCCTGGGCGAATGTGCAGAACCGGGTCCGAGTAGGGGCCCATGGTGTAGTGAAATTTTCCCTGACGATCTGTGGTCAGCTCGTGGGTTTCACCTTCTTTGCCCTGGGCCACGCCCCGGGTAAACATGATCGATTTTTCCAGCCAGTTCATACGTTGACTCCATTTTTTTGGCAAAAAGCTCCCTTTGGCGGACCACCAGCGGTGCGCCATTGAGGGGGGTGATATCGATAAACTGCGGCTTGGGCCGCGAGCGTTTGTGTCTGGCCGAGTCAGGGCCTTCGCTGGTGACGCAGCATGTTCAGCGCGCTTTTCTCACAGCCGCTTTGCAAAAACCGCAGACACATTTCCTCCATGCACATCTGATTGGTCATGCTCGATTCCCTCAGCTGTTCATAGGCTTGGTCATCGTCGATGTTGGCCAACTCCATCAGCTTGACTACGGCTTTGAGCACTACCCGCCGGGCCTTCACACGCTCTTGCAATTGGGTAATTTCAGCGTCGGCCCGGGACCGCGATCCGAATTCAAAAATCGCCTGTTGCAGGGCCAGGAATGTCCCGCTTGAGCGCACCGGTTTGACCAGAAACGCGCACACCCTTTGCGTCAATGACCAGTGAATCCTCTCAGGGGTTTCGGCACTGAACATGGCAATCAACGGCACTCGCGGTTCCCCATCCGGCCAAGGGAAGGTATTTTTGTGGGCCTGATTGGCATCGAAAAAACACACGTCCACCTCCGACCAAGGCAAGGCTTGGCCCTCGACCGGCTCGATGATTTTCAATCCCAGCCTCACCAGTTGCCCGCTCAAGACCTGATAGTCATGGTCCTTCTTGTGCAGGATCAGCACGCGATGGTCACGCAGGTTGGGAAGCTGAGGCCTTTTCATCTGACGATCCTCAACTCCGGTTTAAGGCGATCGCCATGGTCTTCCATCACGGCGCCATCGCCGACTTTGCCCATGTCCAACCATGTGAGGTACGGGTCTGGTTTGCGCGGCTCCTTCGCGCTCGCCAGGATCTCGAAATCCCCGTTGGCGTTGGAGATGCCCAAGCGCGGCGTCAGGTAGCAGTGGTGGTTTTCCGGGTCGATCCACACTGGCCCTTGAGGGGCGTTCAACCGGCTTTGAACGGCGGCGCTTCTGACCTGCTGCACGTCGTCGGTGTCTGCCAGGTGAATGGCTTCGGCCAACAACAGCACCGCGATGAACGAGGCTTCAGCATCGGCGGACGTCACCTGTTGCACGCCGTACCGCTGCTTAATGTCACGAACGAACTCCGCGTTGGCCTGGGTGCCGATGCTCTGGAAGTACACCGATGAACAGATATGCCCGGCGCGCACGCTGGCATCCACGGCTTTCAGTTCCTCCTCCGACAACGTGCAACTGGCCAGCGGAGTGGACGCAGAAATCCGCTGTGTATTTACGGCCTGCCCATAGGCGGCCACGAAGGCTTGGCCGGATTCCCCGATCAACGAGCTGAACACGAAATCCGGCTTGAGGCGTTGGACCTCATCGATGATCTGCTCGACATCGGTGGAGCCAATCGGGAGATAACGCTCGCAGACGACATCGCCGTCGTTGGCTTCCAGTATTTCGCGCATCACCCGATTGCTTTCCCAAGGCCACACGTAGTTGGAGCCCACGCAATAGGCGCGCTTGCCCACGGTGTTCATCAGGTAGCTGATTAGCGGCACGATGTGCTGGTTGGGCGAGGCACCTACGTATATCACGTTGTCGCTGCACTCGAACCCTTCATAGTGCGAGGGATACCAGAGCAAGCCGTCGCGCCGCTCGAACAGCGGTAAAACTTCCTTGCGACTCGACGAGGTGTAACACCCCACGACGTGCCGAATTCCGCTGTCCAGCAGTGCCTGGGTTTGCGCGTAGTACTGGGTCAAGTCCCCGCCCGGATTGACTACTTCAGGCTCAAAACAGAAGGTGAAGCGCGGGTCGCGCGCCACGCGCTCAATGGCCAGCAGCGCCCCACAGAGCATCGCCTGGCCGATGCTCTGGTACGAGCCAGTGGTGGAGCACATCAGGCCGATCCGCACGCACGTCTTGTGAGAAAGGTTTGCCATCATCAGTTCCTACGAAGCTAATGCAGCGCGACGTTGCAGGCGTGCAGCGAAGCGGGCCGACGCAAAGGCAAATACCGCGCCCACGACCATTGACGCGGGCACGATGATCAATGCGTTGGAGAAGCTCAGGCTGGTGAGGTTTTCAGTGCTGAACTTTCCGGGCGTTTGCAGCAGAAATGCAAACGTGCACGCATAGCCGTAGGTCACCGCCGGGATCGAGGAGAACAGGCCAACCCTGGCCGCCGAGATGTAGCAGGCGATGCTGATGCAGACCACGACGCTGGCCCAGATCGTCTCGCCCAACACCGTCGCCCCCGGCACCGAGACGATCACTACCGCCGTCAGCCATGCGGTGAACACGCCAAAACAATTGGAGACGATCGTGGTGCGCAGGGCGCGCACGTCTCCACCTGAGTGGAAAAAACAGGCCCAGGCGGCGAAGGCCGCCCAAATGAGCAGCACCCCCACTGAGAGCGTGAACCAGGTACACACGCCGCCCAGCAGGGCAACACTGATCGCAAGGCTGGTCAATTCAGACATTACGCGTACTCCTGCTGTGGGGATTTGAACAGCCCGGAAGTTGCGGCACGACGGGAAAATACGGTGCAGAGCAGCCCCAGCGTGACCCAGAACGAGGCGTCCGCCATCAACGTCGCGATCACGAACTCGTGATGCAGCGCGGCGGGCGCCAGCATCTCCGGCGACGCTAACTGCGGCGAACCGATCAGGTGAGGCACCGCCAACAGCACGACGCCAGCCACCTTCAACCAGGCCTTTGGCGCGAAGGCGATGAGCACCAGTCCAATGGCCGTAGCAATCGCTGTACCCACCCACCAGAGTTGCCTGGCGTGCAGATCAGCCGCTTGCGTGCCGGGCAGTTCCGGTGGCAGACCCGCCGAGGGCGCCAGTACAAACACCGCGTACCCGGCCAGCCCCCACAGCACCCCCGTTGAGAGCTTGCGCGGCGGCCGTAGGCTGATCGCCCCCGCAAGCACCAGCCCGAACGCCACGCCGACCACCAAGTTGGCAGCGGCGGTGGACGTCACCCGCTGCCAGCCGTCCTCTGGGGCCCAACCGGCATCTTCGTGATGATGTTCGCCTGCCTCATGGGGATCGGAATGGCCGGCACTGGCCGCCTGCTCATAGGTTTCGGCCTGAAGGATTAGCGGGGACACCCAGATTGCTTGGATGAGCGTCAACACTAGAGCGGCCCCCATCCCGGCGAAACCCGCCGTTTGCAGCATGCGCTTGATCATGGCTCAGGCCCTCTCAGTGGCAAGGAAATGCAGCGGTATGACGGGTATCGTGCGCGGCGTTGTGCAAAGCCGGCAGGCTGGAAAAACCGGCGAAGTACAGCAGCACCGCGCCCAGGGACATCACGCAGCAGGCGTTGAGCACGCGCCGGGCGCTTCGAGCGGACGATACGGTGGTAGTGATGCTTGAAACGGATTGAAGAGTAGACATGATGTGTACCTCGTGTTCGCGCTGTGATGAGGGTGTTGAAGCCAACGGCTTCACATAACTTCAGACGGCTTCAGATGACTTCGTCCCGACGACGCTCAAGGAACTCTTGCGTACGAGCGTTGAGGGATTCGGGAGTGACGAGTGCTTTGTCCATCGCCAGTTTTTCCAGCGAGGCCAGCCAGTGCTGGTAGTAATGCCAGTCAGGGTCGTCGGGAGTGTGAGTCTTGTCCCAGGCCCCGATGTTCGAGATCAGCGAAGCGCGGAACTCATCCCACTGGTAAGCGCCTTGTTCGGCGAGCGCCAGGGCTAGGCCGAACGCTCGCCCTTGCCACGGCTCATCAAACACCAAACGTTCCTGGTTTTTCGGCAGGGCGCTGCGGTCGCCGCACAGTTGATCCACTCGGTTTTTCAGCGTGCTCATGATCAGGCTCCTTGCTGCGCCGTGCTAACCAGACCCAATCCCTGCATCGCTTCGGTGGACACTAATGCGGCCAACTGCTCCTCGGAGAAGTGGTCGGTGCCCTCAGGGCGCTGAGGAATCACGAAGAAGCGCACTTGGGCGCTGCTGTCCCAGATCGCGACTTTCTTGGAGCTGTCCAGTTCGACACCGAAATCCTTCAGCACCGCGCGGGGCTCTCGCACCACGCGTGCGCGGAACACCGGATCCTTGAACCAGTAGGGTGGCAGGCCCAACAGCGGCCACGGCCAGCATGAGCACAGCGTGCAACAGACGACGTTGTGGGTGCTTGGGGTGTTTTCGACGACCTTGAGGTTTTCGCCTTCGATGCCTTCACGCAAGCCCAGCTCTTTAATGGCTTGGTTTGCGTCGGCCAGCAGACGCGCTCTGAAAGCCTCATCTGTCCAGGCTTTGGCTACGACCCGGGCGCCGTTGAACGGCCCCATTTCGTGGTCGAAGAAGTGGATGACGCGATCAACGGTGTCGGTGCCGATCAGGCCTTTTTCACGAAACAGCGATTCCAGTGCTTTGGTGCGGGCCGCGTAATAGCTTTCCGGGCCGCGTTCTTCATCGTGGTGATGGTGCTCGCCGGACGCATGTTGATGGTCGTGGTCGTGATCGTGTGTGCTCATCGGTGCAATTCCTTGGTTCGTAAAAGGGGCGAGGCCGCGTGCGCTTGGCGCGTCATTGCTGCTGAACGCTGTCCAGGTAAACTTCAAAAAAGTCGTTGTACAAAACGTCGCCGTGGTCAGGGATCTCTGGCCAGATGTCGGTGGTCTTGAAGCGCACGTTGTAAACCGGTTGGGGTGTGCCGAGCCCATCGGTCGGCCCTTTGTCCCAGTACAGGTAGGCGCCGTCGTACACCACTTCCACAACGCCCACTTTGTTGCGTAGGTAGCCGGGTAGCCGGGTATGGATGCCAAGTGGTACATCTTTGACGCAGACGGTGTCGCCGACTTTGAATTTGGGCTGGGTGGCGATGTTTCGATACGGGTTGTCGCCGGTCCAGAGGTAATCGATCACGCGTTCGGTGATCTGCGGATTGCCTTTTTCGGGCAGTGGCGTGTCCGGGTTGTCGAGAAAACGCTGGGTCAGTGCGTCGAGTTCAGCAGCCTCGATATACCCACGTTCCACGAGGAATTCGGCCATCGCGCCTTGCCACTTGATGTAATAGCGGTACTTGAAATAGTCGAGCGGGTTCATGCCCTCGGCTTTAACCCGCAGGTCTGGCCACGCCCAAATGCTGGTGCCCATCATCGTCGCGTGCACCCCAAATAGACGGGCCTCCCACGGCTGTACGAATACCCGCTTCTCCACCGCGACCGGGCCCAATCCTTCGATTCCTCCCAAAAACTGCTGAAGCTTCATGCGCGTGCTCCTTAAAAAAACCAAAAAAAACCCTCCGAGCCGTGAAGGCTTGAAGGGCTTATTTGCCGATCTGTCAGCGAATAGCTGACAGGTATGTATTTTCGGCCGGCGTCGATGACGCACGTGATGACCGCAGTTGGGTAAAGCAGGACTCGTGCCAAATTTTACAGAAAGAGAAGGGGGAAGTTGAAAGCTATTAAAAACAGATAGTTAGCAGGATTTGGTAACGGATGGGGAGGGCTCGGCCACCTTTCAGAGCTGCACTACGTTGGAACCAGTGCACAAACGCTGGGCAGCTGTGAAATTTTTGATACTGAAAAATACCTCTAGTTTGGATGCTGCCATCCTAGACTTTTAGAGCAAAGTTAGAATTTTCCTGTTGGTGTGAGGCAACCAGCCGACGATGACAAACACAGCTTTCACCCGATGCCCCGAATATCAGTGCAGCATTATTTCCCTCAAAATGGGGGATGTTTTCGAGCGTATCAAAGCGGCTGCCCCCCGATGTATCGTTCGATCCATGGACCCACATGAAAGGAGTCAGGATATGGAAATCGAGCGAAGAATTGAGAAATGGAACGATCTATGGATGATCGTTGCCGGGCGAGTGGTATGCACTGGCTGCCTGGAGAGCCAAGCGCTGGAAGATTGTGAGAGACCGTTTCTGCATGCCGGTACATGCGAGGCTAGCCATGGAAAAAAAGAATACCCGTGGGCTGCGCTTCACGAGATCCTAGACTGCGCGCGAGGGTGAACTGCCCGTTAGTGCTGGAGAAGGTCAATCTTCCTATCGATCTACTCAACCAGAACCTGGCGCTGATGACCAAGGAGCACATCGACTCGCGAAGCTGGCGAAGATATTCTTCAGGGAGCATCTGGAAATCTGGCACGGATGGGTGAGCGATGCGGCCGCACAAAGAATCCAGGCTTCGTTGTAATCGAATCACATTGCAGATGCGACGCTGGGCGTCGCATTTCGCGTAAGGGGCCCGCAAACCCTGTCAGCTTTCGACTGGTGCCGGGACATGCGTTTTCAACTTCGCCCGATTTTTTCGGTCTTGGACGCGTTGCCGCGAAGCTTGCTGCTTCGCCTGAGTGGCGGTCACAGTGCCAACTGCTTGACCGCCCAAGTCCAAGCGTGGCGCATTCTCTACCAGGCTTGCCCAGTACCGAGTTCCTCGGCACCAAGTAGAAATTCCTAACTTGAGCTGTTCGCGGGTTAGTCCGAGTAGTTCCAAGTGTTGCTCAGCATCTTTGAGAATGCCTTCCTTGAGCGGAACCTTGGGGGACGGATTGACTGGGAAAGCCAATGGAAAATGCTTCTGCAATGGCCAGATCGCTTCTAACGCAGGATCCTGGCTGAGAGGCTTGGCCTGGGGGGAGGATTTGCACTTGAGGTCTGTCTGGATGACGGCCTTTGCTGGCTCTTTTTCAGCCCGCAGACGGTCACGTAGCTCCGCTAGTTGTTCAAAACCCATCGTTCAATACACTGCTTCGAGGTGGTTGCGTGGAGCTAGGATATTCGATGCGGCGCGCTTTAGCAGCTGTGACTGGAATATCGTCACTGGCTTCGTCGATACCAGATGGCAGCTCATGGCCGGCAACGGCCCGTCGTTACCTACCGGACCTGACTTCCTCTGCTCTGTTTCTGCCTACTGTAGAGTCTCTTCTGAAGTGCAGGCGACTCCTGATAAATGGTGCAGTCGTCTTCTGAAAATGACAGCGTTAGCCAGGCAAAGAAAGCCGACGCTGGTGTCGTTTTCAGGGGCGACTTGCGTCCAGCAGCCACAAAAAAGCCCACCGAGGTGGACTTAGATGCCGGGGCGTCATTTTCAGAAGACGATTGCACCAACTGACTGGGTTGACGGCTGTTGTGCAGGTGGCTCCTGACAGCCAGTATCAGCAGTCGTCCGTACCCTCCTGCCGGTCGCCTGAGCGTTCAGGTCGCCGCTTTCCCTGCGTAACGATAACGCCGAACGTATCCGATTGATCCTGGAGTAAGTCATGCAAAATCCACCCGGTGCCCGACAGCAGTTATCAGTCACCGTCAGCAACCCCTACATACCTGCGAGTGAGTATCGGAAGGAGCTGGAGCTTGAGCTGAAATGTATAGGTCAGCATCTATCCCAGCGTGAATTCGAAGCGCTCCTCTACAAGAAGCTTCGACTAGAAGATCCAGCACCATCTGAAAAACAGTATCTACAAGCAGCGGTCGAGCTGACTGTATGTGCTCATTATGCCCGGCATTTCCCCGAGGATTTCATATACGAGGACAAGGTGGAACCGCCTAGGGATGTGGATTGCTCGTTCCGAAGCGAAGGCTACAAATTCAACGTCGAGGTGAAGTGCGCCGACTACACCACCAAGCACCAGATCGATGAAAATGGCGAGTTCATAATCCGAGCGATTGGGCGGATGAATGACTACAACGAAACGGTGGCCAAACTTCAGGAAACCTTTGCCAGCGGTGGCAATGAGCTCGTGAAGGGGTTGCATATGGACAACAAATTGAAGGACTACCTGACCGACGCCCACGGGAAATTCCCAAATATTACGAAACAGGGCGAATACAACGTGCTCGTGGTGGGGTGCGATGATCAGTGGGACATTCAACAGTGGGAGGGATATCTCACCGGTGTTCAAGGGCTGTTCACTGAAGATTCCTACGCCGCTCCAGAGCAGTACAGCAATGTCGACATGGTCGTCCTAAGCAACCTCTATCATCGACACAAGTCGGTGGAGCAGAAGGACAAGTTGAGCGGCCACTGGACGTTTAGCAACTCTTTCTGCCTGCTCTACGAAAACCCGCGATCCACGAAACCGAACTCGATGGCGCACGCTTTCGCGAGAACCTTGCGCTTTTTCAACAACGAGCTAGCCCAATATCAAATGGAGGGTGATACCCCAGATTTCCTCAAACAACGCCTAGCCATTTCACATTATGTGAGTCACGTCCTGATGCAGAGCGAACAGTATTTCTTCCAACCCAAACCACCTAAAAGCCTACAGTCTGAGGAGACAAGCTAATCTAGACGCCCCACAGGCGCCGGTGGATTTCCAGAAGTGCAATCGACTTCTGACATTGGGTGCAGTCGTCTTCTGAAAGTGACAGGCGCGGCACGGGAATCAAGGCATTGCGATTCTCGAAAATAGTTCTTGAAATTCTATTCTTGATTGCATATCATCTCAACGAGTTTCGATAAGAAAGGATGCCCATGCGACCGTCTGTTGTGCTTGACATGAAGCGAAGCGCAGTGCGTGAAGCGGTAGGCCGCTTTCGCGCCGCGAACCCGCGCGTCTTCGGCTCGGTGCTGCATGGCACCGACCGGGATGGCAGCGACCTCGACCTGTTGGTCGATGCGCTGCCCGGTGCCACGTTGTTGGACTTGGGCGATTTGGAAGAAGAACTGAAATCGCTGCTCGGCGTTGACGTCGATCTGCTGACTCCCGGCGACCTGCCGCCGAAGTTCCGGGCCAAGGTGCTCGCGGAGGCGCAACCGATATGAGCGAGAACCGCCTGCCCGATTACCTCGACCACATTCAGCAGGCCGCAACCGATGCGCGCAGCTTCGTGGAAGGGATGGCCAAGGACGACTTCTTGGCCGACAAGCGCACCCAGCAGGCCGTCATCATGAGCCTGATCGTCATCGGCGAGGCGGCCACAAAGGTGATGGATGGCTACGTCGAGTTCACCCAGGCGCATGCCGACGTGCCGTGGCGCAGCATGCGCAATATGCGTAATCGCATGGCTCACGGCTATTTCGACATCAACCTCGATGTGGTGTGGGAGACGGTACAGGAATGGCTGCCGGCGTTGCTCCAGCAATTGCCCGCCGTGCGTCAGGATGCCGACGATGAAGACCGTAACGACAAAGGCATGGAGCCATGACCAATCAAGCCGCCGATGTTCGGCCCCTCTGGCGTGTTCGATCCCGCGACCTATGAGCCGCGCTCGGGCAAGACCTTCTGGATGGCCGCAACGGACGTGAGTTCGCTGGTGGGCAAGGAGGCAGCAGCCGACACGCTCATCGGCAACTGCACGACCGCACGACCAGCCTCCCGTTCAAATTCGAGTTAGAACTCATATCCAGCCTGTCTGGGGGCACTGTGAAAGAGGGATCTCCGATGACTGTTGAATCGAGAATATTTTCTGTAGTCGAGTATGTTCAGCCGTCCGAAGGCGAGCCTATTCGTTCCGTTGTGCTTGAAACCCGAGACTCAATTATCGTGGTTTGGCATGTCCATCCCGGGCAGGAAATTGCGGCTCACATTCATCCTCACGGCCAAGACACGTGGACTGTTTTGTCGGGAATGGCTGATTACTTTCAGGGCAATGGGATTGTTCGTGCCCTCAGGGAAGGTGAGATAGCCGTGGCAAGACCGGGCCAAGTGCACGGGGCGCGAAATACAGGTACCGAGCCATTTGTGTTCGTCTCGGTTGTGGCATCAGCCAATGCCGGTTTCGTATTGGCTGAGCGATAGAGCCCAATCTCTGGAGTTGGTCCAATGAGCGGTCGGGGAGATAGGTAACAGACATGCAGCGGACACGGCTGCTAAACCAGGTCGCAAACCTCCTTGCGTCGCAGCGTGCCGCAAGCGACGCGATCAATCGAATGGGGTCGGCATGAGACTGAACACCATCCAGTTCCCGACCGCGTAGCCGCCTGTCCTGCCGATCAGGTCTTGACCATCGACGCCTGGGATCAGTCCTGAATGTTCTTGGAGACCACTACGTTATGAGCCGCAGCCGCCGCAAAACACCCATCGTCGGGCACACGACCTGCGGCAGCGAGCGCGAGGACAAGAAGCTCTGGCATCAGCGCTGGCGCACCCGTGAGCGCACGGCGCTGACCAGCGCGTCGCCCGAAGCCCTGAGCGCCCATCTGCCCCTGCTGGAAAACCAGGCCAGCAGCGTCTGGTCGATGGGCAAGGATGGCCGCTCCTACTGGCCCGTCAAGCGCCAGGCCGCCACGGCGGATCGCATCGCCAATCACAAGGGACGCAACCCGCAAGAACGCGCCTCCCTGAAAAAGCGCCTGCTGCGCAAGTGGATGAGCAAATGAAGCTCTCCTTCCATCAGCACATTGCGCTGTTCTGGATGATCGGTGCTCCGGGCGTCTTCGCGCCCGTGATCGAGAACGCCAAGCGGCCCGATGCCGGCGCCGTCATGGCGTGGGGTGTCGCGATCGTGGCGGTGATGATCCTCTTCACCCCTTTGCTGCTGCGCTGTCCACCATTCCGGCGCTGGTATGGCCGGACGGATGCGCTGTCGGAGCGGCAGCGCCAGGCGCTTGCCGAGCGCGGCCTGCGCCGCTACTACCAGACCGCTTTCGATGACGGCTACGTGCCCCGCGTGATGCCCTACGTGTGGCGCATCATCTGGACGGTCGGCGGGTTGATGGCTGTGACCGCCGTACTGCCTACCAACACCGGACGGCCAGCCTTCGATGCCTTGGTGGTCTTCTCGACCTGGTATCCGATAGGCGTGATGCTGCTGGTTTTCGCGTCGAGGCCCCTTGGCCGGTTGATTCGCCAAAGAGCACAGGAGCGGCGGAAATGAGCACGTCAACCATCGAGGCGCTGGCCAGCGCCTGGGCAAGGATTGCCGAGGAAGCGGAATTCCCCGCTGACTACGAGGGGACTGCCACACCACAAGCGCATCGGGCTAGCGAAGCTATTCAGGAGCAGATTCGGGAGCGCATCGTCGCCACCAACGACATGCGGCTGTTCAGCCTGCTGCACCTGCTGGGTCAGGCGTCGCTGCGCATGGAGCAAGCGCTGTGGCCGGAGGATTACGAGCGGATGACGCGCGAGGTTGAGGAAGCCCTGCGGCAAGCCACCGACGCCAACGCCAGATCGTACACCCACGAAGAAGTGATGCAGGCGATGCAGGAACGCATCGACCGGGCGCGAGACAAGCCATGTTGATTGGCTATGCGCGCGTCTCGACGCAGGATCAGAACCTGGAGCTGCAACGCGAAGCCTTGAGCAAGGCCGGATGTAAAAAGGTCTTCGAGGACAAGGTGAGTGGCACGCGGGCAGACCGGCCTGGCTTGGCCAAGACGCTCGAAATGCTGCGCGAAGGCGATACTTTGGTCGTCTGGAAGCTCGACCGGCTGGGCCGGTCGGTCAAGCAACTGGTCGATCTGGTCGGCGATCTGCACAAGCACGGTGTCCAGTTCAGGAGCCTCACCGACTCCATCGACACCGGCACACCATCCGGGCGGTTCTTCTTCCACGTCATGGCGAGCCTTGCCGAAATGGAGCGCGAGCTGACCGTCGAGCGCACCCGCGCCGGGCTGGAAGTCGCCAAGCAGCTCGGCCGCAAAGGCGGCCGCAAGCCGAAGATGACCGACAGCAAGATCGAGTCGGCCAAGAAGCTGCTGGCCAGCGGGGTGCCGCCCAAGGACGTGGCCAAGAACCTCGGCGTGTCCATTCCGACGCTGTACCGCTGGGTGCCAGCCTCCACGCACGCTTAGCGTGCTTTATTTTCCGTTTTCTGAGACGACCCCAGCCTGACCAAGGCGACCTGGCCCAAGCTGGGCGTGATCTGTGTGGTGATCCTGATCACCCTGCCGATTTTCGCCAGGCGCACCTGGGCGCTCACCGCCCTGCGGCTGGGGGATGACAAGGCGGCCAGCTTCGGTATCAACGTGCGCAGCCTGCGTTTCCAGACGCTGATCATGGTCAGCCTGCTCGCTGCGTTTCCCGTGGCCTTCGTCGGCACCATCGGCTTTATCGGGCTGGTCGGCCCGCACATCGCGCGGATGCTGATTGGCGAAGACCAACGTTTCTTCCTGCCGGCCTCGTTGCTCACCGGCGCACTGATCCTGTCGGCGAGTTCGGTGGTCAGCAAAACCCTGATCCCCGGCGCGATTTTCCCCATCGGCGTGGTCACGTCCCTGATCGGCGTACCGTTCTTTATCTCTCTGATTCTCGGCGCAAAGAAAAACTCATGGTAACGATCCAGCTGCAAGACCTCGGCGCCAGCTATGGCCAGCGCACGATCATCAGCGGTGTGACCACCACCGAGTTTGTCGGCGGCCAGGTGGTCGCCGTGGTCGGGCCCAATGCCGCAGGTAAATCGACCCTGTTCAAACGCATGGCAGGGCTGATCGACGGGCCCGGCGAGGTAAAGCTGCAAGGCGCGGAAAAAGGCATGAAAGGCATCAGCTACATGCCCCAGGGCCTCAACGCCAGCGCCCGTTTGACCGTGTACGAATCGGTGCTGCTGGCGCGCAAGCAACTGACACCGGGTTGGGTGGTCCACGATGACGAACTGAAACTGGTCGATGAGATCCTCGACGCCCTGGGCATTACGCCGCTGTCATTCCGCAACCTGGGTGAACTCAGCGGCGGCCAGCAACAACTGGTCTCAATCGCCCAGACGCTGGTGCGCGAACCGCAGATCCTGCTGATGGACGAGCCCACCAGCGCCCTCGACATGCACCGCCAGGTCCAGGTGCTGAACTTCATGCGCGACCTGGCGCGAAAGCGCGAAGTCATCGTGTTCATCGCCATCCATGACCTGAACCAGGCCTTGCGCTTCGCCGATCAGGTGCTGGTCATCGCCGATGGCACCGCTCAGGGCAGCGGCCCGAGCCATGAAGTGATCAACGAGCAGATGCTGCGCGCGGTGTACAAGGTCGAGGCGCGCATCGAACGCTGCAGCCGTGGGCAGCACCATATCCTGATCGACGATATCGTCTGAACCGCTACGGCTGCAGCCCTTCCAGCGCCGTGCCGACCGCTTCCAGTAGCAAGTGCGCATGCTCCTGTTCGAAGGCCAGCAGCGGGCGAATCTTCAGCACGTTTTCCAGCGGCCCGGCAGCACTGATCAATACGCCCTGCTCGCGCATCGCGTTGACCACCTGACGGGTCTGCGTGGCGGCAGGCGCTTTTGTGGCGCGATCGGTCACCAGCTCGACCCCCAGGAACATCCCGGCACCGCGCACATCGCCGATGATCGGGTAACGCTCGGCCAGCTCCCGCAACCCCGTCAACAGACATTCACCCAGGGTGTGCGAGCGCTGCTGCAACTGTTCGTCACGGATGACGTCCAGCACGGCCTGCCCCGCTGCGCAGGACACCGGGTTGCCGCCAAAGGTGTTGAAGTAGCGCATGTTCTGGCCAAAGTGATCGACCACTTGCGCTCGACCGACCAGGCCGGCGATGGGGTGGCCGTTGCCCATCGGCTTGCCCAGGGTCAGGAGGTCGGGGCGCACGTCGTGCCGCTGGAAACCCCACATGTTCAGGCCAGTGCGGGCGAAGCCGGACTGGACTTCATCGGCGATGTACAACAGGCCTTCGGCCTGGGCCAATGCGATCCCTTCGGCGATGCAGCCGGTTGGGCCCGCAAAGACGCCATCGCTGGCGAAAATGCCGTCGAGCAGGATCGCCGCCGGACGAATGCCGTGTTTGCGCAGGTCATCGATGGCCGCACGGACGTCAGCCACGAAGGTCGAGGCCACTTGATCCGCACCCAGCCGATAAGCATCGGGGGCGCGAACGGTGCGCACGTGGGGTGGCAGAACCATGCTCGGGCCGAGCGACGGAGAAAGCTCGGCGATATCACCCGTGACGCCATGATACGCGAAGCGGGTGATGATCACGCCGGTGCCGCCGGTAAACTGTTTGGCGATGCGCAACGCCAGATCGTTGGCCTCGCTGCCGGTGCACGTAAACATGACCCGCTCGAGGTACTCGGGAAAGGTGCCCAGCAGTTGCTCGGCGTAATCGAGCATGCCCTCCTGCAAGTAGCGAGTGTGGGTGTTGAGTTGCCCGGCCTGCCGGCTGATCGCCTCGACCACCCGGGGATGACAATGCCCCACCGACGCCACGTTATTGTAGGCATCCAGATACCGCCGGCCTTGTTCGTCGTACAGCCACACGCCCTCGCCGCGCACCGTGTGCAAGGGGTGTTCGTAGAACAGTCGATAGGCCGGGCCGAGCAACCGTGCCCGGCGTTCGACAAGGCGTTTTTCCTTGTCTGACAGGCGATCGGCATCTTCAGAAGTGAAACCGTTGATCATGCTCATGCGCCAACCTCCTGGGTGCAAGCGGCAAGGATTCTGTCGTGGATCTCGGCGGGTGCCATTGCGGACAATCCCGCCAGGGCATCCTGGGCGCGGTATGAGTTGCGCAGGATGTACTCGCGATTGTCCGGGTGCAGGTCGGCCCGCCAATAATTGATGCACAACGACAACGCCAGGCGTGTGGAGATCAGCACCGGCAGCAGTTGCAATTCTTCGCCGGTGAGGGGATTGACCTGGTGATAGGCGCGGATCATGTCCAGCGCCGGGGCCAGGACGTCGCCCGCCACCCCCAATTGGTACGATGCCGCGACCGCGACCTCGTTGACCAACGGCGCGTGGACCATGTCGCCAAAATCCAGGATGTTGCGCAACACATCGGGCTGATCCGGATCGACGATGATGTTGTGCGGGTTCATGTCGTTATGGATCACCTGGTGGCGCAGCGTGGCGCACTTGCCCAGTACCTGGGATTCGAAGCGGTCCAGGCTGTGTTCGATCCGGTCGCGACGAACGCCCGGCTCGATGTGTTTCAGCCGGGGCCTGAGGCGCTGGGCGTGTTGCATGTCCCACAGCAGGACGTGCCCGGCAGCGGGATGGCTGAAGCCGTCCAGGGCCAGGTCGAACCGGGCGAGCGCTTGGCCCAGGTTCTGCCTGAAATTCACCGATGTGTGGGCGACGCGGTGCAGCGGCAAGCCGTCAACGAAGGACAGGAGACGGACCAACATGCGCTGGCCTTCGATTTCGACCGGCTCCACGAATCGCCCGCCGAGTGATGCAAAGACACGCTGCACCGGCAACGCCGGATCGTTACGCTCGATCTGGAGCATGGCCTGGTTATGGAAGTCCACGACCTGCGGGTTTTCCAATGGATGCGACAACTTGAACAGACGCGACGTACCGTCCGCGAGCATGACCCGGAAATTGAGGTCGCGCTCGCCGCCCAGTTGCTCGAGTTTTCCGCTGATCGCGTAGTGCTGCGCAAGGACCCCAAGGACCTGCCCGTCACTGACACGGGCAGGGGCCGCCTCCAGCAGACAGGGTTGCGCCGATACTTTCTCAAGCGGCATTGTTCATGACTCCTCGCTTCGGTGATGTGGCCTGCTCGCGCAGGCCCCTTGCATTACTTGTTGGCCCAAGCGATGAAACGCTCTTCCAGGTCTTCGCCGTGGTCGATCCAGAACTCGGCATCCGTGGCCCGGGCGTTCTTCAGGTTATCCGGTGAAGTCGGCAGTTTGCTGCCCACCGCCTCATCGACCAGTGCCACGGTTTTGGTGTTGCTTGGCCCATAAGGAATGGCCTCGACAAAGTGCTTCTGCTGAACCGGTGCACTGGCAAACGCGATGAAGTTTTCCGCCAGGGCCTTCTTCGGCGAGCCTTTGACGATGGCCCAGTGATCCAGGTCGTACAGGCTGCCATTCCACTGCATTTCAAACGATTGTCCCTCCGCCTGCGCCGAGGTGACACGCCCGTTATAGGCCGAAGTCATCACCACGTCGCCTGCCGCCAGCCATTGCAACGGCTGCGCGCCGGATTCCCACCACTGGATGTCGGGCTTGATCTGATCCAGTTTGCGGAAGGCCCGCTGCACGCCCTCCTCGGTGCCGAGCAAGGTGTAGACATCTTCCTTGGCCACGCCATCGGCCAACAGGGCGAACTCCAGGGTGAACTTGGCGCCACGGCGCAGGCCGCGCTTGCCGGGGTATTTCTTCACGTCCCAGAAATCCGCCCAGCCCTGTGGCGCGCTGGCGAGTTTTTTCGGGTCGTATGTCAGAACGGTAGACCAGATGAAGATACCCACCCCGCAATCGCTGACGGCGGCCGGGATGAAATCTTCTTTCTTGCCGATGCGCGACCAGTCCAATGGCTCGAACAGGCCTTCGCTACAACCGCGCAACAGCTCGGGGGATTCGACCTCGACCACGTCCCAGCTGGTTTTCCCGGTGTCGGCCATGACCCGGATCTTGGCCATTTCGCCGTTGTAGTCATCGGCCGTGATCGCCACTTTCTTTTCCGAGGTGAAGGGTTTGTAGAAGGCTTTTTCCTGGGCCTGGCGGTTGTTGCCGCCGAAGGACACCACGGTCAGTTTTTCAGCGGCGCTCAAAGGGCCGGCAAGCATTCCAA
Organism: Pseudomonas sp. NBRC 111143; assembly: GCF_001320965.1. Taxonomy (NCBI): domain Bacteria; kingdom Pseudomonadati; phylum Pseudomonadota; class Gammaproteobacteria; order Pseudomonadales; family Pseudomonadaceae; genus Pseudomonas; species Pseudomonas sp. NBRC 111143. Next base: position 24,200 of record NZ_BCBT01000066.1, read on the forward strand.
GCATCAGTACAGTTGCGATTTTGCTGTTCATGCGTCTCTCCGAATTCGCTACGTGCGTGAGCGGCAGCTAAGGGATGGCAGGTGGTTTTTTTGTTTTTGGCAGCAATATTTCGGTCAGCGCCGGGTGTCTTGCACCTGGTGGCCGGCGCACGGCGATGATTCCGAGGCGCAGCTCATTAGTAACATATTTAGAATATGATGCATCATAATTTTTACTGGTATAGTCTCACCACTCCACCCCTTCCTCAGGAGCGCCTGCATGACCGAGCAACGAACCCTCCTCCTCACCGGTGCGAGCCGTGGCATCGGCCATGCCACGGTGAAGCACTTCAACGCTGCGGGCTGGCGCGTGTTTACGGCCTCGCGACAGAACTGGACCGAAGGCTGCCCCTGGGCTGAAGGCGAGTTGAACCACATCCACCTGGACCTGGAAGACATCGACGAAGTGCGCCGCAGCCTGCCATTGATCCGGGAGAAACTCGGCGGACGCCTCGATGCCCTGGTGAACAACGCCGGCATTTCACCCAAAGGCGAAGCCGGCGCACGATTGGGCGTGCTGGAATCCGATTACGCCACCTGGCTCAGCGTGTTCAACGTCAACCTGTTTTCCACGGCGTTACTGGCCCAAGGGCTGTTCGATGAGCTCAAGGCGGCGCAAGGCTCGGTGATCAACGTCACCTCGATTGCAGGTTCCAGGGTGCACCCGTTTGCCGGGGTCGCCTACGCCTGCTCGAAAGCTGCACTGGCCGCACTGACGCGGGAAATGGCCCATGATTTCGGGCCACACGGTGTGCGGGTCAATGCGATTGCACCGGGTGAGATCGAGACGTCGATCCTGTCTGCCGGGACCGAACTGATCGTCGATCAGCAGATCCCCATGCACCGCTTGGGCAAGCCGGAAGAAGTCGCATCCCTGGTGCATTTCCTCTGCACCCGAGGCGCGTCGTACATCAACGGTTCGGAGATTCATGTCAACGGTGGTCAGCACGTCTGAAATAATCTGGAAATCCCGGCCGGAAACTTCCATCATTCGGGCCGGGCATCCGCCGCAGATGAGCGATCAATGAGCAACCCCTACCCTATTCAAACCCTCAATCACTCTTACCTGGGCAGTGGCATCTACGAGTTGCTGCGCGAGGCACTGATCACCGGGCGTTTCCAGCCCGATGACCGCCTGCGCATCCGCGACCTGGCCGAACAACTGGGCACCAGCGTCACACCGGTGCGCGACGCGATCCTGCAACTGGCCAAGGAACAGGCGCTGATCCTCAAGACCCCGCGTGACATCCGCGTACCCATCCTCACCGCCGCGCAATACGGCGAGATCCGCAGCATCCGCCTGGCGCTTGAAGGCCTGGCTGCGGAGACGGCCGCCGCGCTGGTGACCGACAGCGAACTCGCAGACCTGCAAGCCTGCATCGAAAACAACATCGCCGCGATCAACGCCCAGGACTTGCAAGCCGCTCTCAAGTGCAATCAGCAATTTCACTACGCGCTGACCACCATCGCGCGCATGCCGGTGCTGGCGGGTTTGCTCGATAGCCTGTGGATGCGCACCGGCCCACTGATCGCCCGTGCCTATGGCAACTTCAACGAGCGCATGGCCATCGACCATCACTGGGAAGTGCTCGACGCACTCAAGCGCCGCGATGGCGCGGCGGCACGGGCGGCCATCTGCCGTGACATTCTCGATGGCAACGAGAAGATGCTCGAGTACATCGAGATGGCGCAGGCGGACTGATTGGCAGTCAATTCGACTGTTGACGAAACATAGATGACCAGTTAGTTTATTAAAACTTTCTCATCACTGGATGTCTCTGTCATGGCTCGCCCGGTCAACCTCGAAGTCAGATCCCGTTTGCTGTCGATTGGCCGCCAGGTGGTTCACAACCGTGGCTTCAACGGCTGCGGCGTCCAGGACATCACCGCCGCTGCCGAGATTCCCAAGGGCTCTTTCTACAACTACTTCGCCAGCAAGGAAGACTTCGCGGCAGAGATCCTCGAGGAATACTGGACCTCGATCGAAACCCGCCACGGGCCGATCTTCTACGACGCCCGGGTCAAGCCGCTGGAGCGCATCGGCCAGTTCTTCCAGGCCCTGGTGCTCGAGCACGGCGAGCATGAATACAGCCTGGGTTGCCTGATTGGCAACCTGTCCCTGGAAATGTCCAATGGCAGCGAACAAACCCGCAAGCGTCTGGCCGATGTGCTGGCGCGCTGGGAAGGTTTGCTCGCGAGCTGCCTGCGTGAAGCGCAGCAGCGCCGCGAACTCTCTGAAACTCACGACGCCGAAGCGCTGGCCAGTGTCATCGTCGAAGGCTGGGAAGGTGCGGTCATGCGCGGCAAGGTCCTGCGCGACGGTGCACCTCTGCAGCGTTTCGTATCGATGGTCTTGCCTCGGCTATTGGAGTGAGTTTTTTTTCCTCATTAATAAGACGACTGGTCATTTATATAAAGCAACATTCACGTCTCATCCACGCAAGCACCCAAGAGGTAAATCGTCATGAGCCATCTGTACGCCGACCCCGCCGAACCCGCACTGCCTGCCACTGGTTTCAAGCTCGACCTGAGCAAAGCCGCCCTGGTGGTCATCGACCCACAGAACGACTTCCTCAGCCCTGCCGGCGCCAGTTGGGCGGTGTTCGGTGAGAGCATCGTCGAGAACAACACCGTCGAAAACCTGGAAAAACTGTTCAAGGCCTTCAAGGCTCACGACCTGCCCGTGGCCGTGTCGCCACACTATTACTACCCGCACGACCACGACTGGCATTTTGGCGGTCCGCTGGAAAAGGTCATGCACAGCATCTGCATGTTCGATCGCAAGGGACCGAACACCCTGGAAAACTTCGAAGGCTCCGGCGCCGATTTCCTCGAGATCTACAAGCCGTACATTCTCGACGGCGAGACCATCATCGCCTCGCCGCACAAGGTCTACGGCCCGGAAACCAACGACCTGGCGCTGCAATTGCGCAAGAAAGGCGTGTCGCAGATCATCCTCGCCGGCATGGCGGCCAACCTTTGCGTGGAATCACACCTGCGCGAACTGCTCGAACAGGGCTTTGAAATAGTCGTGGTACGCGACGCCACCGCCGGCCCGCGCCTGCCGGATGGCGACGGCTACCTGGCGGCCATCATCAATTACCGCTTCCTCGCCCACGGGCTGTGGACCACCGAAGAGACTATCGCGCAACTGCAACCGGCTTGATCGTGCCCGAGCGGCCGGGCATCGCGCCCCCCCGCTCTTTCTCGAGAACCCCCGATGAAAATCCCCGCCCGTTATGAGCATTTCGTTTTCGGCGTCGTTCAATCCGGCCTGACCTGCGCGGTCGCGGCCGCCATCGCCACCACACCCCATGCGCTCGACCTGGCCTTTGCCGGCCGCTGGTTGAACGCGTGGGCGCTGTCGTGGGTATCGATGTTGCCGGTGGTGGTGCTGGCGGCGCCGATGATTCGGCGCGTGGTGAGGCGGATGACGGTGGGCTGAATGACTTGGCTATGACTCACCCAACACACCGCCATCGCGAGCATGCTCGCTCCTACCGGGGGCTTCGGGGCTGCTCGCGACAGGCGCGCAAGCCCGCACCCGACGCACGAAATACTGTGCCCGTTCGCATTTTCGCAATAAACCACTTTTCATCCGCGCATTTGTAGCCGCTTCGTTCACGGACAAGCCGGTACATTAGACCTCCATGGTCCCGCAGAGCGACCGACAACAAAACCTACAGCTCGCCCAAGAAAATCTGCCAACCATTCGGAGTCTTTCCATGAGCACATTGCGCACTACAGCTTTCCAACTCGCGAGTCTGGCCCTGTTCATCGGTAGCGCCACCCAGGCCATGGCCGAGGACATCACGTTCGTATCCCAGGGCGGTGCTTATCAGGAAGCCCAGAGCAAGGCGATCCTGGAGCCTGCGGCGAAAAAGCTCGGTCTGACGCTCAAACAGGACAGCTCGCCCAAGGCCTACCCGATCATCAAGACCCAGGTCGAGAGCGGCAAGGTCACCTGGGACGTGGTGGACCTGCCCACTGGCGACTGCATCCGTGGCGAAGCCGAAGGGCTGTTCGAGAAGCTCGACCTTGCGCTGATTCCCAATGCCGCGCAAATACCCGACAGCCTCAAGGACGAATACAGCGTCGGCTACATCAGCTACTCCACGGTGCTGGCGTATCGCACGGACGCGTTCAAAGGCGCGGACGTACCCAAGACCTGGGCCGACTTCTGGGACACCAAAAAATAGGTTCATCGCGCTTTCCCGGGGAAGGCAGCCTTGATTTTCAGGAAAAAGTATTCCGAGTCCCGAAAACCATAGGCCATACGCTTGATCACCTTGATGCGGTTGTTGACGCCCTCAAGGACGCTGGTATGCATATGGAAGTTGGCACTGGCGAGGATGCCTCGGGCGTATTTGCGCAGGTTGCGAGCGAAGCGCTGTAGCGGCGCGAGGCCGCTGTCCCGGGCGTGCCGCAACCAGGTTCGCCAGCGGCGCCAGCCCTCTCGTACGCTGGGGGCGAACCAGACATCCTTCAGCGCATCCTTGAGGACATAGACCGTAGCCAGCGGCTGGTTGGCCGCGAGTAGTTCTTGAAGCTGCACGGCTTGTCCGTCCTTCAGGTTGTTGCGATTGCGCAGCAGCAGCCAGCGGCTTTGCTTGACCGCCTTTCGTGCCGGCTTGTCTTCGCGCAGGAGGTTGGCCTGGTCAACCCGGATACGGTCGATCACATCCCGACCGTAGCGCGCGACGACGTGAAACAGGTCGTACACCACTTCGGCTTGCGGGCAATGCTTCTTCACCTCCAAATCAAAAGCCGTGTTCATGTCCATGGCCACCGCCTCTATCTGCTGGCAGTGCTTGCCGAGCAATTCAAAGAACGGGCGGACCGCCTCGCGGCTGTTGCCGTGGCCGACCCACAATACCCGCGTTCGCTCGGCATCCATGATGACCGTGGCATAGCGATGCCCTTTGTGCAGGGCGAACTCGTCCATCACCAGGCGGCGGACACCGGTTGAATCGAAGTTGCCTACCTCGGCTTGAAGGCGTCGTTTATCGAGCGTTTTGAGGGTGTGCCAATGCAGGCCGGTGAGCTGGCTGACGTGGCTGATCGGCAGCAGCCGCAGCAAGCTTTCGAGCCATATCCGTAACCGCTGGGTCAGCCGAGATGCTGGCTCCAACCAGTCGATCCGCTCGGTCACCCGCCCACAACTCAGGCAATCGACTCGGCGCACTGGTAGTTGAAGCAGGACGCGCTGATCGAACAGATCACGATCACGCACCAGACGAATCCGGCGATCGTGAATCAACGGGCTGAACTGGCCACAACGCCCGCACTTAGGAAGAGAGCCGGCTTGAGGTTCAAGCTCAATGAGGAGGGTGTTATCGGTAGATGGGCGACAGGTAACGGCGTCGTAGCCTGGCCAGAAAGCGGCAAGATCAATAGGATGCACGGCGACAGCAGGGACAGGTGAAGGGTGTGTTTGGCGACTGCCAATTTACCTGCTTCCCTGACTGTCAACTCGCTCTTCCCCCAGACTCCGCGAAGAACCAAAAAAAACGGATCATGCGAAATCCTTCGTTGAGTTTGGCGCGGGTTTTTAGCAAATCAGCTGGCCCGCGATCCGGTTGAGAGTGATCCGAAGCGGTCCTTGACGACCGGCACAAATCGGTCAGAAGCGGTCGATGATTCCAATAAATCCGCCCCCTTTTTCCCGTAACTCCTGGCTACCTGCGACCAAGTCTAAGCAAGCTTCTGTGTCAGCTGCCCGATGAATAGCCGCAGCCATTCGTGCTGAGGCTTACTGTTCTTGGCAATGTCCCAAACCATGAAGCATCGAAATGATGGAACCGGAATCGGCGCCGGACAAATACTTAGCCGAGTCATGGCCGAATAGCTCTCGGCGGCGAACGTGGGAATTGTGGCTATCGCGCCGCTGCTGATCAACGTGGTGAGCGCGCCACTGAAGTGGGTGAATGAGGCTATAACACGCCTCGAATAGCCCGCCGCTTCGAACATGTCGTCGATAAAGCCGCGGCGGCCGTCATAGGAAACTCGCACATGGCTTGCCTCGAAGTACTCCTCCAGGCCGATAGGTGTGCCTGCGTTGTCTGCGCCAGGCAGGTACAAGCAGGAGTATGACGAGGAAAACAGCACCTTGGATGAATACCCGCTGCTGAAGTCTTTCGGCTCGCTGCAAATCACTAGATCCATGTCCGGATCTTGTAGCGACTGTTTCCACAGTGAGCTGTTGCTCTGATGGAACGAAAAGCTCACTCCCAGCCCCTGATCCGCTGCGGCGTTAACGATCCGCGGAGCGAGATAGGCCTCAATATCATCGGACAGACCGATGTTGAAAATGTAGCTCGAGTCGTGTGCGGAGAAATCCGGCTCTGCCCCAAGCACGCCTGAGATAGACGTAAGGGCCTCGGCGATCTTCGGCGCCAGCTCCATCGCCCTACGGGTTGGCTGCATTCCGGAAGCGGTGCGGATAAAGAGCTCATCTCCGAAATGCTCACGCAAACGACGCAACGCCGAGCTAACTGCCCCCTGGGTCACATGCAGCATGGCCGAGGCTCGGGTGGCACTGCGCTCGGTCATCAGGCAGTGGAACGTCAGCAGCAGGTTCAGATCAATTCTCGAGATATTACGTACACTAATCCGGCTCATATTTTCTAATCGTTTGCTCTGCGGCCGAGAGGATTCATAGTCTGCTGCCCATACACACCTAAGAAAAGCTGGGGAGCACCGTGGACGCAATTAATAAAAAAGTAAATCCAAGCAGTATCCATACCAAGGGTGAGCAGTCAGACATTCGCAAGCGTGCAATCGCGGTGGGTATCGGCAACTTCATGGAGTGGTTCGACTTCGCCATCTACGGCTACTTCGCTGCCGTGATCGGTATGTTGTTCTTCCCCTCTAGCGCCCCAGGTGTATCGCTGCTGTCGTCGCTGGCAGTGTTCGCCGTAGGCTTCGTATCGCGACCATTTGGAGCATTGATTCTGGGGCCCATCGGTGACCGCCTCGGTCGCCGCGCGGTGCTTATCATCACTGTCTTCGGTATGGGTGTGTGCACCACGATCATCGGACTTTTGCCCACCTATGAGGCAATCGGTATCGCTGCACCTGTCTTGCTGATCGTCATGCGTTTCGTGCAAGGCATGATGGTAGGGGGCGAATGGTCTAGCGCAGGTATCTACATCGTAGAGAGTGCTCCGTCCAACCGCCGCGCGACGGCAGCCAGCGTTATCACTGGAACGGCTGGCTTGGCCTTCTTGTTTGGTACGTTCACCGCCGCGAGCCTCACCTCAACACTCGATGACCAGCAACTGGCGTCCTGGGGCTGGCGGATCCCATTCGTTGCCTCCATCGTGATGACCGGTATCGCCATCTTCATCCGCCGGAAGCTGGGTGATACCCCCGTGTATGAAGAGCTGGTACGTCAACGCGATTCACAACAGTTCGAAGCACCGAGCAAGTCTGTACACCGTCGCGCCTTCATCACTACTTTCGCCTTCTCAGCGCTGTTCGGCGTCTCGCTCTACTACTTCATCACCTACGCCAATAACCACCTGGTCACTACCGTTGGGCTACCACGAAGCAATGCACTATGGCTGTGCAGCATCGCGCTGGTTGTCTATGTCATTGCCAATCCACTGATCGGCCGGCTCAGCGACAGCATCGGGCGACGCAAGCTGCTGCTCAGTGCTGCTGCCGCACTCTCTGTACTGGCCTATCCAATCTTCCTGCTGCTCAACACCGGCAACCCAGTGGCAATCCTCGCAGGATTGATCGTTCTGGGACTACTTGTGGCTGTAACTGCGGTGATGGATGTGGTGCTGCTGGTTGAAGTCTTTCCAGCGTCCATCCGCTCCACGGGAGCAGCGCTCGGTCACAACCTGGCCCTGGCGACACTCGCAGGCCCAGGCCCCTTCATTGCCGCCGCCCTGATTAGCCAGGCTGGCGACGCGAACATCCCTGCCGCCTATCTAGCAGCCGTCTCGCTGGCATGCCTCATCGTGCTGTGGAAGACCTTGCCGGAAACCCGCGACAACGACATCACACGTTTCTAGGTTCTTACTGCCCTCAGGAGTTTTTCATGACCAAAATTGCAGTCATCCAGGCCGCCTCTGTTCCTTATGATCCTGCAGCCAGCGTTGAAAAGGCTTCCACAATTCTGCGGCGCGTAGCAGATCAAGGTGCAAGGCTGGCCGTATTCCCTGAAGCGTTCATTGCCGGATATCCCAAGGGGATAGCTTTCGGTAGCGTAGTGGGTAATCGCAGCATCAGCGGGCGTGAGCTGTACCAACGCTATGTCGATGGGGCTGTGACGCTGGATGGGCCGGAACTGGCATTGCTTGCTGAAAGTGTCGAGCACACAGGGGTTACCACTGTGATTGGTGTAATCGAGCGCTTCGGTCGCACCCTTTACTGCACCGCGGTCACCATCGCCCCAGGCCGGGGTATTGCCGGTTACCACCGCAAGCTGATGCCCACCGGCCAGGAACGACTAATTTGGGGCTTCGGTGATGGCTCGACAATCGAGCCTGTAGAAACTGATTTTGGCGTCCTGGGGAGCGTGATTTGCTGGGAGAACTACATGCCAGCACTACGCCAGGCCATGTATGCCCAGGGTGTTCAGATCTACTGCGCCCCGACAGCAGATGACCGTCCGTCCTGGGCCAGCTCCATGGTGCACATTGCTCTTGAAGGGCGTGTTTATGTGTTGTCAGCCTGCCAGGCAATCCGTCTTGGTGAATACCCACAACAGCACCGCGATGCATTCGGCCTGGAGTTCAACGAGGACGATTACGTGATGCGAGGGGGCAGCATGGTTGTAAGTCCGCTCGGAGAAGTACTGGCAGGGCCGGTGTTCGACTGCGAGACAGAAATCTATGCAGACCTCAATATGGATCTGCTTAGCCAAGCCAACTTGGACTTTGATGTCGTCGGCCATTATGCCCGGCCGGACATCTTTGAACTCAAGGTGAACATTGCCCCGCAGGCCCCGGTAACCCTGGAGCGATAAGTAGAGCCTGTTTAGTGAAATCCTCCCTTTGACCGTCCAGTTTGGGCATGACTGCTTTAGGGATAGAGCCGCCGCAAGGCGGCTTTTTATTGCTGGCCAGGTTGTTGCCGCCATTTCCTGTGTAGCGAGGGCTTAGGCCCAAACCGATTTGCCAAGACAGATAACTCACCGACTTAACGTCCGCTTGTGGCACAAAGCGGACCAGCTATCGGCCAAGAGATGCCTTTCGCGAATAGCTGAACGCCCCGAGAGCGCATTGGGCCGCTCGGCGCGGAATTGGTGAAAGGCTGGTGACTGGCCTGTGTTGGCTCGGTCAGACTTCGGGCAGCCTCACCCTAGTTGGGGCTAACTGCTTACCGACCATCAGAGGCAAGCCAACAACAACTGCCGATAGTGCTGAGAAAAACTGACCTGATAGCTCGGCTCAGCAGCAAAATCCCCCAGCGAGTAGGCACCCGCCAAACCTGCACCAAGGCTTTGCCCGGCCTCGCCTCCACCGCAGCCATCGATATCGCAGGTAGCCCCCATCCCACCAGCCATCGAACCAGAAGAGGCAGCGGGCATCTTCACCCGGCTCAGCACTGCCAGGTCATCCGGCAGATCATCCGCAATGCGCTCCGCAAAGCGCCGCAATGTTGGCTCCGCCAGCATGAACAGCCAAGCCTGATCATCGGACTCGCCCATCCGCCGCAGCACGCGCCCCAGGACTTGCCGGTAGTGCAGCTCAGTACGGATGCGGCTGAGGTAGCAGCACACCTGCAGGCGGGGGATATCCGTACCCTCGCTGATCATCCCAACAGCGACGATCCAGCGGCAATCACTGTGCCTGAACGCATTGATCACCTGTTGGGCATTCGGAGTCCGGTTGGTCACTACGCGGCAACCTTCCCCGCTGGCTTCCAGAGCCTGGACAATCTGCTGGGCGTGCTCAATATCGGTGGCGACCACCAGGCCGGCTGCATCCGGCTTGATCTGGCGAAGCTCATCCAGCTTGGCGCATCCCAGGCCGAGCAGTTGGTCGATCACCTCGTCATGGCGCAACAGCTCTTCGAAGGTGACGGGGGATTCACCAAGCAGCTTGGCGATGCTGGGGAACAGCCTGACGGTGCTCTCGGTCTCCAGTTCTTCAGTTAGCTTCACCTTCTGGTTATCGAGAAGGACGATGCGGGGCGCGCGGCACACCCCGTCGGCAATGGCCTCCCTCAGGCCATAGCGGTAGTCGCAGATCAGGTGTCCCTCGGGGGACGAGTAGCGGGCCAGGGT
>NZ_BCBT01000067.1:0-33656 GCF_001320965.1 Pseudomonas sp. NBRC 111143
AAAGTACTCTGCTGCTCAGTTGACCGCTCACCTCCGACCCGGTTGCTGGGACGCCATCCTTGAGCATGTGGTGGGAGGAGATCTCGCCCAGGGCGTCAGCCACGCCATGCTGTTCCAGCGCCATTGCCGATCGTCGTGACGCCATTCTAGGACCTCCTAAACAAAGAAGGTCCGATCATGAACGCAGCACCAGAAGCAATTTATCGGCAGGTGGACGAAGACCAGGTCACGTTCTGGGTCGCAGTCGACGGGCGAGGTTATCGAGCGTGGGGCACCTTTAGGGGGCGGGACATCAACGCCCGGGGAGGATCTCGATCGGCCGCAGTAGGCGAGTGGCTTCGAAAGGCGAATTACGCAGCCAACGAGTGATGTCTCGGCAGAGGAGCGTAAGGGAGGATCCTCGACCGCTCCTCTGCCCCTGCGTGCGCCTGTAGTGCAGGGCAGCATGGAAGCAGAGTGTGTGCAGACCAGGTTAATCGAAGGTGGGCAGCCCCGCGTACTCGATGAACCGTTCAAGCACCGCTCGTTCGTCCGATGATGTGGCCGTTCCCCCATGGCTGGCTTTACCGCGGAGATCTATTTCCCAGGTGGAGTCTTCTGGGCCGATATACACCGCCGGGCGGCCATCTGGAAACTGGTCTGCCGTCAGGTCAACAATCACCGAATCCACAACGAGCCACATATGTGACTTGCCATTCCGGTTGGCGTTTACAGTGTCGGCCTTCGGGCCGCCTGGAATGCTGTTGAGATAATCGCCTAGGAGTTCCGAGGTCACTGCGCAGCATGCGCTAGGGAAATCCATCATGTGCTGCGGAAGAATGCCCAGGGCTTTCTGTTTGTCGAGCGATGCACGGAAGTCATGCGCGATCTTGTGTAGCACAATCACCATACTGCGAACCATCAACGTGAGTGGGGCGGGGGAACGCCTTTGGGGCGCCCACAAAAAAGCCCCGGGAGTTCCGAGGCTTTTGACTTTCTTAGCCGTAACGCTAAGGAAGGAGCAGCAGGGCGAGATCACGAAGCGGCTGTTACGAGCAGCAGCATGAGGTCACCGCGCATCGAGGGCTAACTTACAGTACCGGCAGGACGGTTTCAACCAATACCGAATCGACTATTCGCAGAGTTGATTCATGGCTCTGTACTCCGACCAGTCGATACCAAGCGCGTCAGCCATTTGCCGATGGCGCTGGATCCGCCACTCCTGGGCTTGCTGTGGGGATTCGGCGACTAACTGAATGACGAACTCATCCAGCTCAATGCCCCGCCTCTCGGCTGCTTCAGCGAACACCCGCACCCGCTGAACTTGGCGGTACTCCTCAACCGTCATTCCGCAGGCCTCGATCACCCCAGCGCTAACCGCTTCAATTTTTTTCATTGCCTGAGGGTTTTCAGCGAAGTACTTGTTGCGAGCTGCGTCGTACCGGTTTTCGAAGGTCAGCATGCCTCACTCCCTGTTATGTGAATTCAACGCTGCGAGGCAGGGGATGCCCCAGATGCGCCAGTGCAGCGTAAGTTTACCGTGGAATGCCGTCACAGATGATGGCCCTGGGCGAGCCGATGTAGCTGATGGCTGCGGAGCCAGCGCCGGGTCCAGCAGTTGAAAGGGTAATACAGCAGATCAGCCAGGCGGCCATCGCCATTGCTCACACCTACTTGGCCGGTGTCCTGGAGCGGGCTCGGGCAGCGACGAGCATCGACGATGCAAAACACGAGTCGAGCGTGGCCATCGGCTATGCCATGCTCATGGCTGACCTAGGGATGCTGACCGAAGACGAGTACATGGGCAAGCGTAGCGAGGCGCTGCAAGCCGTGGAGCGGCAATAGTGTCGGCAACCCAGGTAACCGCCGGTACAGCCGGGCGGCCTAGGAAACGTGTTGACGGCACGCACCTAACTTCTCCGGCCGTGGTTCGGGCGACGACGACGAGCCTGCTACAGAAGCAAGGCTTTTGGAGGCAAATATTGTCGTATAGGCAAATAATCATTGTTAGAGATTGTCCTATAGGATAATCTTTATTCATCGGGCAAGAGTCCCCTGTTGCCATGACTCTCATTACCGATACAGCAGGCGTACACTGCTACGTGGACGTCGATGACCTACCCATCGAAAAGCGCTTTCAGAGCGCGTAATTTCAAAAAGGAAGAGACCAAAATGTCGGAGCATACACTTTATTTACTGGGCTTCCTGGGCCTGGCCCTCGCTTATTTGGCGGCGTTTTTCTGTGTGCCGGCTGGTGTTCGGCGGGTCATGAAGTACATTGCCGCCTGCCTGTTTGTGGTTGGGGCCACCTTCACTGTCTACGGACTTCAACCCTGACCCAGTAGCTGACTTTTTCACGTGCTGAGTGGCAGTACCTGTTGCTTCTGCCTCTAGCCAACGGAGAATCACTTTTTGAAAAGCTTCACGATCTCGATCGCCTGGCTGATGCTGGTGCTCTGGTGTGCGATTCGAGTAGGTTTCGCTCTGCAAACCATTGAGCCGGCAGTTGCTCTCATCACCGACCCGTCAATTTGCCAAGCCGCGGGTGCTCCCGTCGTTAATGGCCTCTGCCGGGCTGAAGGGCGGATTGAGGGTGGGCTCGACGATCAATGGCATCTGCACACTGCAAGCACACCGGCCGAGGGTGTAACGCTACCAAAATCCGTCAGCCTGTTGTATCAGGTCGACTCATACCAGTTCCGCGGTGGTGCAGTAGCCGGCTATGGGCTGGCCATCCTGGCCTTTATCCTGGCGGCCCTGCCAGCTGTAGCCAACGCGTTGAGCATTTCTCGCAAAGCGCGCATTTCAGCTTGTTGATGAAATTTCGTCGGGCGTAGCGCAACATCAAGCGCACTCACAGACTGGGGCTGCAACGCTCTTTGAGCCTGCAGGATAAGCATTGATTGCTATGGAAATGGTACATGAGTAACCACCCAACGCCGCCTCGCCGGCGAACGACACAGCATGAGCTTCTGCTGTGCTTTGCATTAGTCATGCTCGGTTGGCAGGGATACTTGTTCCACTTGCAAGCTGACACAATTGATTCGTTCCGCGGTTACGAGTGGCCTTCGCTATGGCCGGGCGGAGTGGCTGCAATTGCTCTGATCTTGCTGGTGCGCTCGATTAGGCAGTATCAGGCGGCAGTGCGATCTGCTAAATGGATTCGCCGCGATGGTAGCCGTCTTCCGTAATCTGCTGGAAGTTACTCCCCGGCCGGCACATGAGCGGTTTTTTTGAGGGAAGCACCATGACTGAGCGATATGGGACTGATCAACTGGTTGGTGGGGGTTCGCTCGGAGCAGGTGACTCAACGAATGTTAAAGTCCGAATGAAGCCAGCTGCTCGCCATGAGTGGATCATTCAATGGATCCGTGAAAACGGGGACGCTGATGTCCTCAACAGCGAATTCGTCGACGCATATGTCTTCACCACTGGCGCGACATCCGTCGCCCTGGGACTAGGTGCTGATCGCTGCCGGCAATTGGGTCGTGATCTATCCACATTGCATGACGCTCAGCGCCTTACGCGTTGTCGTATCGGCCTGAAAGAACACTATATGGGCATGCCCAATTGGGTTTATGCCTATAGCCTTTAGGTCTTCTCTCACAGAGCCCATTTTTCCTTCGGCGCATGACACACAGATCATTGAGGATCTTCACATGCAAATCAAAACGGCCACCACCTATCGCTTCGTGAAGAGTGGAAACCTTGTTCGAACGATTGAGGCGACATCCTACGGAGGCCGAGGAAATTGGGTTGTAGCCCGGCTCGACACGGGAAAAGAGATGGTTGTCGCCGGCAAGGCGTTGACTGATCAAAATCACCCTGACTGGTCGTGAGAAATCCGTCTCGGCCAGTTACACTTCATGCTGCAGCTAGGCCAGGTCTGAGGAGAGGCGTGAGCTTCGCGCCCACAACGTGAGGTAGGTATGAGCGAGAGCGAGAATTACAGTCAGCTAGACCAGGATCTGGAGGCTTTCGGCGAAAGATGGTCTATCGAGTACTCGATCATCTGCTGCCAGGGTTGCCACTCCAGCCAAGCTGTTGATCAGGCGGCCGAATCGTTCACACATGAGGAAGGGTGCTCGAACGAAATCGAAAGCGCGCAGCATCCATGGCACGAGCTCAAAGCTTTGCTTCGTGACCTGCCTCGCCTTGGCTAGTAAAGCGGGTGGTCAATTTCTTCTCCTACCCTGGCCTCAAACTGGGTAGTTGGAATCTTGGTTAGTTTTGGTGTGCAAGCATTTTATGAAAGCAATTATCTTCGCAGCTTTGGCTACATTCTCGATTAATGCTGCAGCTGCAGAGTCAGCCAATATCAGCACCGAGCTCTATCGCAATGGAGAGCTTGTTTCCCAGCCTCATGTTGTTGCTGTCAGCGGCTCCCAGCGTCCCTACAAAAACGTTGAGTACAGGAAGTTCAGGGAATTAGTTGGTAATAAAGTTCGGCTCGGACGTCTAGAGCTAGGCACAACAGCCTACTTTACGCCAGTTATCACTATCGATGGAGACATCCGTCTCACCATGGACGTCAACTATGTACGCCTGAATGAAATGAAGGCCGACAAATTCGGTAGTCTCGCCGTCGACTTCCCTCAGACTGATGGCTTCGTGTATAAAGGAACCGATATTATTCCCAATGGTGGTAAGCGCGAATATAAATCTTACGATAATGGGGAAGAGTACATTTACGTCGTTTCGGCCACAAGGCAATAAGTGCATGCATTTCCGGCTCTTACGCTGAGTATACTTAGCCAACTGGCGCCGGGGCTCTTGCGCCAGCGTCAGTGCATCCGCCTGGCGCTGCTGGCAGTATGCGACCTCCCTCCTGCAAGCACTCCCCTCCCCACGATATTGATCTGAAAACCCTTCGTCAGTATTGTGCGTACGTGTTAAGAATCAATTAGTGCGCATGGATCTTTATCCGCTATCTAAGCCCTCAGCCCCAAGGCTGAGTTGGGTTCGAAAATCAAATTCATGAGGGGAACGTCCACGTGCGATCAGCAACAGAGAAGGAATGCCCGGGATGCAAGACGCGACAGAAGTTCTATGCGGGCAATGTCTGTCACCAGTGTGAGATCAAGCTTCGAGATTACCCATCGCTGAAAGCCACTGTGGACCAAGCCTCAGGCGGCTCGGCGGTACGCCTGCATTTCGGGGCCCGATTGGCGTTGCCAATGGGGTGCTACAAACTGCCTGGTAGCGAGCGTATGGCTGAAGCCTTGTCTGAACTTGTGCGAGCATCGTTCCCCACCGAAGAAGTCAGTCCTGGAGAAGTGACTGATCCTTGGGTACAAAGAGGTGCGGGCCGGATGTACAGCGGTGATGGCTTCTTCGAGGTGCGTCACCGTGACACCCAGCTTTGCGACTTCATCTCAACCGTCCCCCGTGAATTTCAAGAGGCCCTTCGCAAGTTCCTCTTCGCCACCGATGCAGTGTTACGCGAGAGCAACGCGGAGGGGAGGGTGCAGGGGCAGAACCTGCTGTTCCAATTGAACGATGGCAGCTTGTCCCTGGACGACTTCAACGTTCGGCTAACGCAGGCTCAGAATGGCAATAAGCGATAACCCTGGCCCCCGCAGCACAGCATTAGAAGCTGGCAGTGCGGCGGGGAAGAGGGCCGAGGAGTTGCCCAGGAAATTACCCGTAAGCTGGCCGCTGACGTCGGTGCCGGCGCCAATGAGGAAGCCATCATGACTGACGCACCTGTACTCGCCGTGCGCCGATGTGCGCCGAACCCCATAGAACCAGAGCACTCGCTTTGTGGCGACGCGCCAGAGGCGGTCGAGCTCGGCATGGCGCCGGAGCCGTTCGAGCCAGCCGGCAAGCGATCGATTACCTGCCGGCGCTGCTGTGAGGCAATACGCGAAGTGAAGGCGATACGCAATCGTCTGGAGCCACAGAGCGCATGGCTGGGCGATCGGAACCATTACCAAACCCATGAGCATACGCAGAGCTTTCGGCGACATAGTCGATCTGAGTAGTGTTGAGAGTGGGGGCTGCCTTGCCCGTATCGTCTCCGGGCCTGCTGATTGCAATGTCTGCACCGGATTTGTGGTGGGCGTCTTTGACGACCCAAATTGCGTTGAATGGAAGGTCTTGGAGGCCTTGGATGTGCACTTGAGCCCTACCGATAAGGAATTCCACCTCGTTTCCGAGTGTGTGATGCGCGATGCTGATCATTTCACGCCCCTGAACCCTGTGACCTCCTCTGGTCAGTGCCCGGCCTGTGCAGGGACAGCCGTGGTTAACGAATGGCAAGAGCTGTTATCAGGCACGCTGAAGGCATACAAAAATCTAGTGTGCGGCTGTGGCCACTGGCACGGGGACACCGGAAATCTTGGCGAGTACCAATACCTGGAAGACATTGATGACTGGATTGCTTGGCACCAGATTCACATCGAGCAGGAACTCGCCGAGTTGGAGTGGTTGACCCCCGAGGACTTCCTGGGCTTCGTGTTGGGTCTTCAAAAAGTACATTCCTCCTGTAATGTTGATGGAATATCGAGGGACACACCATCATGACCACTCCACCGGTGATACAGGCGCAACTGCAAGCGGCATTCCGCGCTTTGCGGCCTGGGCAGCTCTCACAAGGCCGCTTCGCTATCATGGCTCACGTCCTCGGTGAAAATGGGAAACCTGCGTGTGGAATGGCTCTGGATCTGGTGAATGCAGAACCCGCCGATCGTATCCAGGTAGCGGTGCGTTGCCGGCGGCCAGGTTGCTCCAGGCGCTGGCCAGATACTGATCCTCTCGATGAGCACTTCTTCTGCAAAGACCATTCTTGGCTCAACGATCTCAAATCAAGCGTCTGATCGGCAGACCCCGGCCGCCACCAATAGAGGCCGCTAACGCATCTTGGGAGAATAACTGCATGTCGATGGAGTTTCGAAACCTGGCGGGAAACACTGTGATGATTGATCTAGGTGCTGAAGGTCAACTAGCCTTTGCATTGCCTGACCCTGCCGCCGAGCCAGGCCTTGGCCAAGTTGAAGAAGTACGCCTTCTGCGGAAGCAGATCGAGGCGCTTGTTCGCAGCAGCGGGGATCCGGCTGAAGCAGCATTGAGCATATGCGTCTTGCTCGATGAGCACCTGGGATTAGCTGAGGAAGGGTTCTTTGACGATGACGATGCGGTCCAGGATGCGATCCTGGCTGCCCGGGCGGCAGATGAGTGAGGAGCTAATACTCCGTGGTGCCGCTGGTGCCGCTGGTCCGTTTCTAACCCTAACCAAGCATCTCACCCCGCACCTCGATGATCGCGCCGCCCAGGGGCGACGATCAGTTCAACCAGCCCTCCAACTCTGAACTCCCCATTCTGCGCGCTATCGCTGCAGATCGGGGGATTGGCTTGAGCTCAAAGCCATCGCATACTGTTCGCATATACAGTATAGGGGGCAGTATGTTTTGGGATGACGAGCCGTTGCCAGAGGTGCCCGCCGACATTCTCGCCCAGGCCGCGAAAGGCGCCGACTCGGGGGATATCGGCGACCGCGAGCGTTCAGCTTTGCAGCGGGTGATCGCTATCAACCAGCGGCTATACCGCAGGGCCTGGGAACTGGAACGCAAGGTAGAAGAACTGGAGTCCCATGGGCAATCCATGCGGCAGCAGATTGTAGGCCTGGTCCAACTTACGCGACGACTGGGATACGAACCGTCTACGAAACAGCCCCGCTGATCGGGGCCCCGCCGGCCGCCTAAGCCCTAAAGCACGTTGAATAATGTTCATGTCTTGGTATTATGCATACGTGTTATGTATTGTCCTGTGGCTGCGCTTCAGGCTTTCGAGATCCAAATAGGTGCTCACGAGCATGGAAGGAACCCTTCAACAAGTTACCCCGTGTCGAAAGTGCAACAGCCTAAGCGGCTGGTACGAGAAGAGAATTTGCAAGTACACGCAGATCTTCGAGGCCAACGGGGACGCCTTCGACGCCAGCAATATGGTGCGAGTTCGAGGCGGCGCTCGCCGCTTCTGTGTGCAGTGCCACCGCGACATAACCGATCAGATACAGGTGGTCGTCGCGTAACAACTCAGTCCAAAATCCTTTCAAAAACCAGAGAGAGACACGAATGAACAAGTCACAGGCACTGCCGCGAGAAACCTACATGGATCGCAACGGGCCTTGGATCCGCCCATTCTTCGCGGCGATCCTGATTCTGTTGGGGCCTGCGCTGATGCAGATCATGAATGCTACCCCGGCCTGGCTGCCAGCCTGGGCGTCGACGTTGGGTGGGGCAATCGGCTTCGTCTTTGCCGGCTTCTATGCGGTCAAGACAAACACCATTTCCGCATTGGTAGTTCGAGTTCTGGCGAATGCGCTGTGGCTGATGCTGATCGCTTACCTGGTTGTCAAAACCATGGCCCATTGAAAGAGCGGGGATCAACGTCCATGCGGGATCCGCTGAAACTGCTCCTTTTCTTCCCGGTCATCCCGATGGTTTGGGGCGGCCTGCAGTTGCACCTGCAATACCTAGGGTGGATTCCCCAACAAAGCCTGAAGTCGATCGTATGGATTATCGCCTTGAGCCTGGTGATGGCTCTCCTAGTTGCTTGGGTGCTCAAGAAGTCATCCTCCCAGGAGCGACTCACGCTTGAGATGAAGCTGAACAGTGTTGTCACTGGCGGAGGAGAGTCCTTCACCGGAGCGTTCTCATCGGATACCCGGTTCTTGGCTGATTTGGAGGAGTTCCAGAATGTCCTCCACGCTGTTGCGTGGCGTGATTCTCGAAACAATGGCTGCTTCAGGGCCTGGCGCGAACGGGCAACGGTCAAGATCTGGCCGGGGCCATTGGGGATCACTGAAATTGAGCTTGAGGTGGTTACCAGGGCCCTAGCTGCAGAATTCACCTCCCTGGAAGTTAAGGTGATGGGAGCGGCCTGTGAGGTCCCATCGCCAGCATTGTCGGTCCAGTCATGAGCTCAGTACACGAATTTTGGTGTCCCAAGTAGGCACATGTGCCTACAATGCAAAAGTAGGCACATGTGCCTATTTTCAGATGTTTGGAGGATTGATGAACGACGAACAGCGGGAAGCCAACCGGCAAGCGTTTCTGGCGCTGCTGAAACAATTTAACGTGAAGCAAGGTGAGAGTGCGGTGCTCATCAATGCCGTCACCCGGCGGCCATGCTCAATTCGAACTGTTCGCTCTTGGCTCAACGATCCGACAAAAAAATCATCCCGGCCTTGTCCATCCTGGGCGGTAAAAGCCTTGCAAGATGGGATTGTGTACATGCAGCAATTGATGGAGCGTCGAGAGCAGCAGCAAGCCGCGAAGCTGACAGCTGGAGACACCCCTAGGTAGGCACATGTGCCTATCTTCGTTATGCAACAGCTCGAACAAACCAATTAAGCCGGGCCTGCTGCCGGGCTGATACCGTATAAAACCATGTGATTTCGTGCACCTGAAATGAGGTTGTCGATATGCCTGCATGCCTGATTGACCCCGCTGACCTGGAGCGGCTCGCCAGCTCGGATACAGGGAGCCTGCAGGTCACCTTGTACCGGAGTGGCCAGGGTCTAGTCCCGTTGGAGGTTTGTGAAGACCAGGACCTAGCACGGGACGAGAAAATGACTGAACTGCGCTCCCTCATCGAGCATATGAAGACTATGAGAGATGAGTATTCCATCGCGTACAACGAAGGACTCATTGATGGTCGGCTCAAAGAACTGAGAGCGCTTGGGATTTTGAGCGAAGAGGACGTCTCTACTATCGAAGGGGAAGTAGCGGCGTGTGTGGCCCGTCTTTACTGAGCCAGCGCCAGCCCGCACAAATGAACTTTTAGGTTCAGCCGGCTGCGCATAGCACGTTAGTCAGGCAGCAGAAAACTCGTGTCGATTGCATTGTGAGGAATATCCACGCCCCACCATTCAAGCGAGCGGTCGCGGAAGGTCAGCCAGTCAGCCTGTGTTGGGCTTCCATGCGTACACATTCGGCACTCAGGTAAGCCAGACATCTGTTCGGTAACGGTATTGTGAAGATCAATTCCCCGAGGACTGAATCGGCCGACCGTTGAGCCGTCACTGCTGTGTATCCAGATTGTCTGGCGATTGGCGGCGATCTGAAGCTCGTAAAACAGCTCCTGGTCGGTTTGTTGAGTCATACCTGTACCTTGAAGTTTGCGTGTACACGGTGATGTACACCTACGTGGCTATCGTGGCAACCCTTCGAAGGAGCCACTATGACCTGGTCGGTGAATCAGATGCCTCGCGGCTTCACTCTACTTGACCGGAAGCGCAACGAAAAACGCCCCCAGCAAGCCGGGGGCGATGGTGTGCATGCTCAAGCCGCAGTTTGCTGTGGCTCAGTCATACGGGGTTGCGGCCGTGGGAGGCAAGCCACGCTCTGCGCGGAATTCTTGGGCCATCTTTGCACGACGCATATCGGAGAGGATGTCGAACTCGCGCTCGTATTCAGGATTGACGCTGCCCGTGACTGCGTAGGCGGCTCGGACCTTCTGGGATTGCACTTCGATGGCGTTACTCATCAGAGCCAGACTCCGCTTGGAGGTCGTTCGGGTGCAAGCCGTAGAGCCTGGCTATGGGGTCCCGTAGTGCACTGCGCAGCGCAGCCAATTCACCTTGCAAGTGCGTGATCTTGGCCATCTGTTCCGTTTCACCTGTATCAGCCATACGATCAGCCACCGCAGACATGTCGCTACTCACGTACGACAAGCCTCCGAAGCCGCTGACGCTGTAGCCGATGAGCTGAGCAAAATGAGCACGGTCCTCATCGCTGACATTTAGCTGGGCAATAGCGTTCATGTCGATGCCGCCTTGTTCCAGCAAGTGCACCACAATTGCATTCGCCTTGAATCGAAGCGAGCCGTTGTCGTCTTTGATGATTGGTTGCATAGGGTGAGTCATGGGGTGTCCTTGTGTGATTTCGAACTGGAGGGTTCTCGTTACACGGTGGGATGTCTTACATCGGGGCATAACGTTCAGTGGGAACAAAAAACCCCAGGCAAGCCCGGGGTGTGGTGGAGCGTTCGCCTAAGTGAGCCTGGAGACGCTATTTATCATCCGCGGCCTGGTCGCGAGGGCGAAGCAGCCGCACTGCATAGGTGCCGCTTACTACGTGGTCAACTTGGGCTGAAAAACGGCTGGTGCCCGCTTCAATTGCCTCAGTCGAGCAGTCTGGGGTGAAGCGCGCAGTCGTTGTGCTCAGCACATTGTTACCCTCGCTGTAGTATTCAGCGATCAGTCGCCTGGCACCGTCATCCCCGGCTTGCAGGTATGCGATTGCCTCTTTGATGCCGACCGCTGTTTGGTACTGCTTTCTGGCCACACCAGAGGTGCAGTTGAAACTCAGGTCGTCGACGATCAGCCAACCCTGAGACCCCAACCGATCAGCTATGAGCGTTTTCAGCGCATCGGCGTCATCTGCAGTGGTAACAGGTGAAGTTGTAGTCGGCTCACCTGGTAGGTGTTTTGCGTCGATCCGGTGAGCCAGATCCTCGGTCACAATGAAATGCGTGGAGCCAAAGGTTCGGACGACTCCACGCCCTTCGATTGGGGACTCCAAGCGATCGAGGAGGGGTCTGGTGTCGCGAATCTCCACTCCCTCACCGGTCTTGGAGATGCGCACGATGCACGCCATCTTGACGATGGTCCGTGCAAGCTCCGGGGTCAGGCAGGTCGCTACTTTCACGAGTGTTGTCATGGTTTCTCTCCTGGGGAATTGAACATCGTGCTCAGGGATGAGTTACATGGCGGAACAAGGATGCTGGCGCTCGCCGGCACATCCGTTACACGCGTGCGTGAGCCATATCCATGGGCAAGTTCAACCAGATTTCCCTTCTGAGGAGTGCCACCCATGAGCAGCAACAAAACCGTCCCTGTCGCCGAGTACCGCCGTGCCTACGACCGTCTCCACCGCAAGGTCAATGACTACCATGCCTGCTGCAGTGCCGATGAAGTTTCCCATTGGAAAGAGATGACCCAACGGGTTTTGACTGAGGTCTCGAACATTTCGTGCTCGCGTGCGAAACCTGATGATGTCGAAAACATGGCCAAAGCGCGTGCGAGGGTCGAGGGCTACCTGGCCGCAGCCGACGAGCGAATCGAGGCCTACAAACGCGCTGCGTGACGTTTTGAATGCGAGCAAAAAAGTGATTATTGGCGGATGAGCAGTATGGAATACCTTCAATACACGCCGGCGCCGTCGGCACGCAGTGCTGATGTTCGCCGCATGCGTGCGGCATTGGCGAATGCAGGCTACATGGCCAGCGAGAACGATATCGAGCGTCTGTGGGATGACTACAGCTTCGCGAGACGCTTCTACAAGGCAGGTTGGTTTGATTTGCCCCAGGACGATGAGCAACTGCTGGAGATTCTGCTTGTTGGGTTCAAGGTGAAGCCTGTCCCCTACGACGATGACGATTCTATACAGTGGCCTTCGAACTGGTAGTACCTTCCGACAGGCCTGATCCCCTAACGCTGCACCACCCCGTTCTGCTCACGCAGTTCGGGGTTTTTTACACCTGCGCTTCCTGCTCAGGAGGGCAATGTCAGTGAGGGGCAACTCAAAGAGCCTGCGGCGATCGGCTGCTGATACCCGCAGCTTCGGCCGCGGGAGCTGCCGTCTGGGGTGGCTTATCAGGTGTTGTTGGCCATTCCTAGCTATACGGCCAACCCACTCCTTGAGGAAGAACCCAATGCAAACCATGCCCGTGACCATCGCCATGCTGCGCAACATTGCACCCGTTTCAGTGGGCGCCAGCCAGTTCAACGGAAAGCCAGTGTTCAAAGCCTACTCGAAGACCGTGGACCGCTATTTTGAGCTGCGCGGTGACGCCTCAACCAGCGATCACTATGCAGCACTGGTTGCCGAGTTCGGCGACGCAATCAGCAAGCCTGCGGCAGATCATGATGTCGAGCAATGCCCCCGGTGCTTCACCGATCTTGAAGTATTCCAGGTTGGCCTTTGCGACGACTGCCAAGCACTCGGTTGCTGAACCAATAACGTTTCATCCACCCGGCCCACGAGGCCGGGTTTTTTGTGCCTTGTAGATGGTGGGCAGGTAGTTCATTGTTGATTATTGTTGTCCTATAGTTTAAAAAAGAAGCTTCCCTCAGCCCTGCGTGGATGGGTCGAAGGTGGAAGGGGTCTGGATGACCAACTGTTGCCATACATAATTTTCGAGGACTCTGCATGCCTGATCCATTCGCACATCACCTGCGGCTTAAGCGCCCATGTGCGAACTGTCCATTTCTCAAGGAGGGAGCGATCGAGCTTGCGCCTGGGCGATTGGACGGGATTATTGAAGGGCTGATGGAGGATGATCAGAGTACATTCCAGTGCCACAAGACGGTCCACTCACGAAAAGGTGGTGAATGGGATGAAGACGGCAATTACAAGGCCTCGGGCCATGAAGCCATGTGTGCTGGTGCTGCGGCTTACCTGATGAAGAATAGAAGTCCCACGGTCGCCATGCGGTTTGCTTTTGCTACGGGAGCCGCAACGCCTAGTGACTGGGATGATGTAGCAGCTTCAATAATCGATTGAATCAGGCGGCATGCCGCCGGGCCTTCACAATTTCGGGTGCAAGAATTTGGAAAACGAAGTTCAACTCCAAGATCGTCCATTGACGCCAGACGAGTTCAGAAACCATTACAAGAAGCGGGGCTGGAACGGCCGTATGCTTGCCATTCGCTGGAAGAAAACAGCTGTATGGATCAGCAAGGTGGTCAACGATCCAGACCGTGATCCGCACTGGGATGACGCGGTCCGCGGCTTGCCAAAAATTGTGATCACCAAGAAGTCAAAGGCGAAGTAGGCGCGATCGGCACCGAGGATCCGCGCAGGTCTTGGCCGTCTGGCTCGTTATACTCCTGGCAGAATGAAAGTCGAATGAGGCGTATGTAATTGCGTTCCGCATCTCCCTGAGTCATGCAACGCAAGCCTCAGGAGATTGCACATGGGAACACTCAACTCGACCCCTACTGGTCCGGAGATGCCTCTCAAATTGTGGGGAGGAGAACAAGGCCAGCGGCTGCGTCGCGCCCAGGCACGTCACGAGAGAATGGTAGCCAAGGCGATCAACGGCAACGTATCTAGCCGCCGTCTCAAACAATTGGTCATGCGCTATGACCGGATACTTCTCGCCGCCGTAAAGCTCGTGCCTCGGTAGCAAGGAAGAATCACGACCATCAAAAAGCCTCAGCCATGCTGAGGTTTTTTTTTGCCCGCTGAAAGGCGATCGGCGCAGCTGCAGGGAGCCGGCGAGCTGGCTTATTCATCTCATCTGTGCGTTTACGATACATAACGCGTACGTGTAATATCAGCGACTCATATCCAGGAGCCCCCCTCAGCCATGCATACACCTTCCTCTGCTCGTAAAACCCAGCTGAGTATCCAGGTGCTGCCAGAGGCTGAAGCCTGATGCTCCCCGTCGACGAACTGAAGGCTGTCAGGGCCCGTGTCACAGAGTGCCTGGGGCTGGCGGCGTCTCATCTTTCCCGTGACATTCCAGAGATACCGGTCCTGTTTAACCTCACTGGTAAATCCGGTGGCATGTTCAGGTACCGCAAAGACAAGGGAACTGGCCGGTGCTACGACCTGCAGTTCCGGTTCAACCGCATTTTGGCGCGAGAGAATCTCTCAGAGTACCTCGATCAAATCTGTCCGCATGAGGTCGCCCACTATGTCACTCACCTGGTATGGGGGGCAGAGGTCGATCCGCACGGGGCCGAATGGACTCAGATTATGGTTGAGGTGTTCAAGGTCCAGGCCGACAGATGTCACCAGCTTGACACATCGAGATCGGTGAAGAGGGAGTTCCTGTACCAGTGCGGGTGTGAAGGTAGAACATTCCGGTTATCGACCAAAAGGCACAACAGCATGGTCAGGCGGACGGCCCTATACAGCTGCAATGCTTGCGGTCAGCTCCTGGCTTTCATCCGAGAGGCTGATAAGGCTGCGGCCCAGGTCATCTCAAAGCTGTTCATTAGCACCCCGGGCCCCGCGATCGACACTGCTCAAGCTGACCGGATCGCCAAGCTCATCATTGATCACCAGGTGAACCAGGTCGTCATTGACTGCTCAATCACGGGTGAGCGCTACCGCCAGCTGATAAGCAAGAAATTGAATGTCCCGTTGGCCTCGGTGACTAGGCATCCGACCCCCGACACCCTGCCAGGCGGGGTGACTCACGCCATCGTCTTCGGCGATGGCCAAGACGATCGCCAAGGGCGCGTAGCCAAGGCTTTCGAGCAGCGAGGGGTGAAGGTACGGATGGTGCGAGCAGGTGTTGGCTGAGGTGGCGGTTATGAAAGCGCCCATTACCACTGAAGCAATTTGCGTAGAGCCCACCATGCGTCATACCGAACCTACCCAGCAATACCCCGATGCCGCGGACACTTTCCGCCTGAAAGCATTCCGAGTCGTCACCGGCGAACTGTTCGCTGCAGCCAATGCGCAGCATGCGCTCGACATGGCCAAATCGCACCTCTCACAGCCCCAGCTCAGCCTGCGTGACGTCGTCGCGGCGAACCACTGGGATTGGGTGGTAACCGATGAGAATGGCGTTGAGCTCGCCGCCGGCGCTTCGGCGCTACTCGCCCGGGCTACCGCACCGGGCTTGCTTGGTCGTTGCAGAACAGACCATTCCTACCAGACCGTGTTCGTCGAAGATCTGAGCGGACGATGCTTGGAATGGGCCATGCGTGAAGCGAGCTTCAAGGCATTTGGTTTCATGATGAGCGCTGAGCCTGGCTGCCCAGTCGCCACTCAGAGGGACGCCGTACGGCGGTGGCTTGGGGATGTCGTGAGCGTCCCTGCAGATCTACATATCCTGGACGTGCAAGCGGCGTGAGCCTTTTGCATGCCGGCACCATGCACCCAGCGGCAGGGGAGAGGCCTCACGTCATACATGTCCGTGTGGGCCATCTCCACCTACAAACTTAACGCACATGAGGTGCCGCACCATGACTAACCCAAACCAAGCAGTAGCAGTCTCCACTGAAGGCCGTGTACCAGCTGATTGGAAAGCTCCTGACTTCTATCAGCCATTGGACCTTCTGCGGGCCAAGCTGGCGTTCCAGTTCGGTGATTTCGCACATCTTGTGCTCAGTCAGTTCGAAAAAGCGAAGACAGCCTACATGGGCCGCGATTTGTCGCAGGCTCAGTTCCCCCGCACTGGCGAGGAGGCGATGATCGAGCTTGAGGTTCGAGCTCAAACCCTGCAGTGGGTTGTTGAAATGGCCGGTCTGACAGGGAAAGCTGTCGACTACGCAGCCAACCGCTATCACGAGGACACCGCGTTCTTGCTGGTCTACTCGATGCCAAACGAAGATGGGCTCCAGACGTTCCGCTGTGGTGGTGGTAGCCCGGGCGCCGCTCTTGCTCAATTCGCGCAGCAGAATCCTGACCGAGTTCAGCTCGTGCAGGAGATCTTTGTGGACAAACGAAGCCTTCAGCCGGAAGCGGCATAACGATTCACCCAAACCCCACCGCCTAGCGCTGGGGTTTTTTTACGCCTGCAGAATACCCGGACGTTCGGCCAGAAAATATTTTTCTGCATGCATAACACGTATGTGTAATTTTACTGTTGTGCGTTTCGGATACTGGCCTTAATATCGGTGCGTGTGAAAATGACAGCATGGTGCCATCAACCTGCCGTATCGATCGTCGAGACGCTGGCGCCAGGCACATTGACCCAACCAATCACGAGGCCCAATCGATGACCCCTCAGGAACTGTTGCAACAGCCCGACGACCAGTACATGAACCCTGAGCAAGTAGCGTTCTTCAAAAACCTGCTGGTGAGCGAAAGCGCTACCGCCACGGGGCGGATCGAGCAGCTGCGCATCGACCTGACGGGCTTGGAAAAAGCTCCTGATGAAGTCGACGCAGCACTGATCGAGCAAGAGCGCCAGTCCATCCTGGGCAGCATCGAACGCGAGAACCAAAGTCTGCGCGATATCAAACAGGCGATGTCTGCCATTGCAGACGGTAGCTACGGCTGGTGCGAAGACACCGGCGAGCCGATCGGCCTCCGTCGCTTACTCTCCTCACCGCGCTCTCTCTTGACTGTCGAGGCCAAGGAGAGCCGCGAAAACAAATCCCGGCACCTTCGCGCAGCGTAATCACTTTTCACCTGAGACATCGCCAGCTCGCCATATTGAGGTTATTCCCCATGCCAAAGTCCCAGCCCCGCAATACATCCCGCACAGCAGATAAGTTCGTGGTGCGCCTGCCTGACGGCATGCGAGAGAAGATCGCTGAAATCGCGAGAGACAATCACCGCAGCATGAACTCGGAAATCATTGCCCGCCTGGACTTGAGCATCGAGCAGGATGAGCATGGCGACCTGACGGTGCGCACGCTGGCGCAGGTAACTCGGCGTTGCGAGGAGCTGGAGCAAGAGCTGGCGCAGATCAAGGCAGCTCAGGGCAACGAAACACCGAAGGCAGGTCTGCAGCAGCTGCCGCGACTGTCGATCGCCAGCGCGCAGTGAAGGACGACCGCCATGGGGAACCTGCTTGATGTAGCTCCTGGCGCAACTGGCGCCGGCACTGCCGACATTGCGGCGTTGCTCTTGAAGGCCGCCCAGCGCTATTTCTACTTGCGTGGCCCTGCCCTCCGAACCGGGAAAGCCAATACCCCAATGGTACGTATCGGCATAGACGCGCTGCTGAGCGGCGAATCGCTCGATGCTGAGGTCGACCGGGCCATGATCGAGACGCATGCCGCGGGGCTCAGTGTTCCACCAGGAGCCAGCGGCCATGCCGGCAGCCATCAGTTCTCAGCGGCAGAAGCGGTGTTTTTGCGAAAGCTGCTCGCAGCGCCACAACCAGCGCAGGCGGCCCAACTCTTGAAGTACGCGACCGCGGTAGGGGTGCGTGACACCGCGAATCTCTTTGCCAACTACATCGCGTACATGAACTCTCCGATGCCCTGGCTGCAGCAGGCGGCCATTGAAGGCCCTCTCGCGACTTTCGGCAGCTCACCATCCAACCGTTTTGAAAATGCGCCTACTGAGCGCCAGCGGGCTACTGAGGGCAGTACGCCGCGCATCTGGTCACAGGCGGTACCCGAAAGTGCCGGCCATTTTTGGAACTGGAGCGGGAAGGAGGGCATCGATGCCTCCTTGTTGGTGGTCACCTGGTCGTCGGACTTAGGCAAGTTCTGCGTAGAAGGGGCACCTGGTACATCGCGACCGATCAGTTGTGAGGAGTGGGGAGGATGGTGGGCAGGGCTCGACCGGCCTAACCCAGCTCAAGAGATCGATTGCCTCCGCTACGCGGCTGCCGGCTGATCGACAGCCCACCTTCCCGGCAGATATCGCTCAGCTGCTTCAACCTCAATTACTCAAGACTGCGCTCATAGGGGCGCTGTCATCACCGACATCACCTAACAAGGCATGACCATGTGGTTTAAGAATCTGACCGTTTACCGTCTGACCCAAGATATTGAATTCGCCGCGGATACGCTCCAAGCCGCCCTGGCGTCGAAGCCGGCACGGCCGTGCGGTTCGCAAGAGCTGGTCACCTATGGCTTCATCGCGCCGCTGGGCAAGGGGGAGGATGCTCCACTCGTTCACCAGAGCGGGAATTTCTTCCTGATCAGTGCTCGGAAGGAAGAGCGCATCCTGCCGGCAAGCGTGGTCAATGATGCTGTGAAGGAGAAGGTCGAGGAGATCGAGAGCGCCCAGCAGCGCAAGGTCTACAAGAAAGAGCGTGACCAGATCAAGGACGATACGATCCAGGCCATGCTGCCGAAGGCGTTTATCCGTCGGGGTGTGATCACAGCGGCCATCGCGCCCAAGCTCGGGCTGATCATCGTCAACAATGCGAGCGCCAAACGTGCAGAGGATCTGCTCTCCACGCTCCGTGAAGTAATGGGGTCCCTGCCGGTGCGCCCGGTGACTGTGAAGATTGCCCCGAGCGCGACCCTCACTGACTGGCTTAAGACCGGCCAGGCGAGCGAAGGCTTCCACGTCCTGGACGAATGTGAACTGCAAGACACACATGAAGATGGGGGATCAGTTCGCTGTAAACGGCAGGATCTCACCAGCGACGAAATCAAAAATCACCTGGCCACTGGCAAGGTCGCGACCAAGCTGTCGCTGGCCTGGCAGGACAAATTGTCTTTCGTCCTGGACGACAAGCTTGTGATCAGGCGCTTGAAGTTCGAAGAGCTGCTTCAAGAGCAGGCTGCCCAGGAAGGGGGAGAGGATGCCCTGGCTGAGGCTGACGCCACGTTCGTGTTGATGATGATGACATTCGCCGAATTCCTCCCGGCTCTGTACGACGCGCTGGGTGGGGAGGAAGTGCCGGCGTCCATCTGAATCAAGCAGGACATCAAGCCTCCGCCGTGGCGGGGGCTTTTTATTGCTCGAAAAAGTATGGAGCCTTGTTCCGCATTCCAGGTGTGTACGGACAACCAGTTTGTCATTTCCCCGATCGGGCTCAGTCCCCGTCAGGGGAGCTGTGTCGACTACTTGGAGCAGCACAATGACCACCATCATCAACGCAACAATTGGCGAATCGAAAGGCGTTTCACGTGTCTTCATGGAGGGCCGTCACCTGCTGACAGCGGGTGTTCAGATTGGCAATAAATACTCGATTAAGTCTGACAAGGTTGCCCGACGTCTAGAGCTAATTGAGGTTCAATTCGGCTTCGCCGGAAAGTGCATCAGCGTATCAAAACGTGAGCGCAATGGGGTTGTTCATCCAGTAATCGACCTGCGTTCAGAGCAAATTCGTGAAGTCTTTGAAGATGATCATAAGGTCCGCGTTGCGATTCGTCGTGGCCGGATTGTGATCACTGCTTTGCAGATTCAAACCAAGATCCGCGAGCGCCTCAAGCGCATGAAAGAAAAGTTGGACCGTGGCCAGAAGCTCGCTGTATGTAGTCTTTTTCATGGCGGTGGGATCTTAGATGCCGCAGTGCACTCTGGCTTAATGCGGTCGGGTGTAGGCTCGTTCTTACAAGTCGGTGTTGAGCTAGAAAGCGAGTATCTCGACTGCTCAATGCGGAATAACACTGAAATTTGGACAGAGGATTCAATTGCGATCAACTCTGATGTTCGGGATGTGTATCTAAGTGAAAATACGCCGCAATGTGAGGTTTTGCTTGGAGGGATTCCCTGTATAGCAGCGTCAAAGAGCGGTAAGGTTAAAAATAAACTGACTTTTGCAGAGGAGCATGCTGACGCAGGCGCGCTTTTCGTGGACTATCTCAACTGGCTCCGTCATGTCAACCCTTGTATTGCGCTGATTGAAAATGTTGGGGAGTACGCAAATACAGCTTCCATGGCGGCTATCCGAAGTGTGTTTATCTACCTCGGATACAGAGTTCATGAAGCAGTCCTTGATGGATGGGACTACGGGACGCTGGAGCACCGGAAACGCTTGGTCGTTGTGGCAATAACTCCCGGTATTGGGGACTCTTTCTCGTTTGAAAATCTGAAGGTGAACAAGGTGAGAGAGACATGCATCAATGCAATACTTGATGACATTCCTCTCGACGACGAATCTTGGAAATCCTATGAATACTTGGCAACTAAGGAGAAAAGAGACAAGGCTGAAGGCAAGGGTTTCGCGAGGCAATTACTAACAGGAAATGAATCTGGTTGTGGCACGCTTGGGACGGGCTACAAGAAGGGCAGAAGTACCGAACCCTTCATATTGCATCCCGAAAATCCAGGACTCAGCAGGCTCTTTACTAAAGCGGAACATGAAAGGCTCAAAGGCATTCCTGCAGGGTTAACCGATGGGGTTTCTGAAACGATTGGTCATGAAATATGTGGTCAGAGCGTCTGCTTTCCTAAGTTTGTTTCAGTGGGTGAGGAAATAGGGCGGGCACTCATGTCATCCCGCAATAACGTGGTTAACTTTCCGTCGCGATCAGCTCAAGCCAGCATGGACGAGGCGGTTTGCGCGGAACCCGAGAAATTCCAAACTGGATCACTGGCTTTACTGATCTGATTGGTGAGGTGCCGCCTTAAACGCTACTCAAACCCGGTTCGCTTAGGCGAATCGGGTTTTTCTTTGCTCGATGAAATTGTTTCAGGCGCTTGATGCCGTCAACCTAATTTGCTATACATTAGTCACTAGTTTTCCCAGAGAGGGGGCGAACATGAAATCGATGACTTTTACTTCTGAATTTCTGAGTGCTGCAAAACAGGCTCCGCGCATCTATTTTGCGCCTCTGGTGGGTGCTTATAAAGCCATCAAGGCTGAAATGGCCAAGGCCGGCGGAGGCGACCGCTCAACCAAGACCACCCCCAAGCACTGACCTTCACAAAGAACCCGCCGATCGAGCGGGTTTTTTGTACCTGTGGTTTACTGGTTTCTGTGAAGCATCCCCTTGGAGCAAGTTAACTTTCAGGGGGCCATCATGCTTCTCGCAATCAACGATCCTGCAGTTCAATCCGCTTTGATAAATGCATTTGCAGCTGTCACCAGTACTGTCCTGGCTGCTGCCTCGGCCGCTCTGATCGGAAAGAAATTTTCGGACCGAAAAAAACTGGAGCAGTCCTTGGAGCTGTGTCAGAAGGACGTCGAATTCTTACTCCAGGTGGAGGCAGAGCATGTCGAGCTCCACAAGGAGCGGGGTGACAAATCCAACAAGCTGAAGGTCCGTGAGAGAGTTAGGGATCTCGGCTTCTCGTTCTCAGGCAAATTCACACCAGGTCGGCTGCGGCAGGCCCGGCAGAGCTGATCGAGATGTGTCCACCCATCAACCCAGCCAGGCTATGCCTGGCTTTTTTGTGCCTGCCGATTACAGACCCGCGTTACGCATCTCCAGGGGCTAGGTCTACCGCAAGAAGGCCTATGGGATTTCTCAACGACCGCCCCAGGTCCTTTCAGGAGTAACAGATGTCCAAAACGCACAAAAAACCTTGGTGGAGCCCGATCGCTCACTTCGGAGCCCATGGCTTCGTCGGTACTATCATCTTCTTGATCATCATGGTGCCAGCAGTCTTGCTCAACCATTTGGTCCAATACTTGGCTAAGTTTGGGATAAGCGATTTCACCTTGCTAATTCTCGGGCTTCTCGAACATGCCATTGTGCTTGTAGATGCTGGTCTTTTCTTCGTCTTTATTTGCATTGGGGCAGCCCGGGCAATCAAGGAGTTTGCTGAATGAATCAATCATTTGGGTCTGAGTTCGCTAACGCTGCAAGGCAGGCACCACGAATCTTCTTCGCGCCATTGATGGGGGCTGTAGCTGCCATCAAAGATGAGTTCAGGCGCGTGAAGTACGGTGCAGACCAAAACAGCAAGCCGCTGCAATCCAAATAAACGCTCAGCAGAGCTACCTATAAAGTAACGCTAAATCCGACCCACCATCCTAGATGGTGGGTCTTTTTTTTGGTTCTGATTTTCGGTGCCGCCGTGTCCTCCCAGGCGCTGCTTGCGGGCAATGAGCGGCAAGAGGCTGGCAGATTTGCACCGACTCTATAGCCGTATGCGTACGCGTTATGTATTCTTGTACCTGGTAATTTCTTGGAACCGATAGGAGCGTTCAATTTGGCCAACACACTCGAATTCGAGGTCGGCGCCGGCTACGAGGTGGCCAACCCACCCAAGCTTGCTGTTGGTGACGATCAGCACCACCAGCTCTCTCGTTTTTTCACTGTGCTGGCCACCGACGAGCACGGGGTGTCGGTGTATGACGGGTGGTACGGTGAGGGTTTTTCGAGCTTGCATCTCCCGCATGATGTCCTTGCGCAGCTTGACGTGACGAGGCTGCCGTCCCGAGGTGAGGCCGGAGCTGCGGACTTGGCCAACGCTATCGCTACCTCAGCCGCCGCTGCCATCGAGCGCCGTGACCAGGTGAAGGAGCACGGTGCTGCTGAGCAAAGCGTGCACGCCTCGCAACGATTCTTCGTGCAGTTCTTCTCCGGCCAGATCAGGGGGCTCGCCTCCAAAGGGCTGATAAACCCAGACCTTGCAGTTCAGATGATCAGCCTGTCGACCGGGGTGGAGCTTACTGTCGGTGAATAGTCGAGGGCGATTCTTCTCTCTGCGCATCGCTATAGCTGCCGTTGCCACTGTCTGCGCTGTTGCTGCTGTCGGCCTGATCCTGTTCAAACCTTGGGCCCAGCGTGGCTTCGAGGTAGCAGCAGCTAAGCCGGTGGGGCGGTACTGCCTGATCAAGCCAGGTGAGCACCGGACCCATTGCGAGGGCGAGGATACCGGCCCCAGGGACCCAGTATTAGCAGCCATCAAAACCATGTCTCAACAAGGGGGGCGGCCGTGATGCCACCTCTCGCCAGTCAAATCGTACTACCTGTTCTGTATCCAACCCAACCTGAGGAACCGCTATGACAATCACTACCGACATGCTCGCTCGTATCGCCGTTGTGGTGCTGGCCGTAATCATTTCGATCGCTATCAACCGCCGCAAAGCTCTTTTCACTGTGAAAAACGCCTCTGGCCCTGAGCAGGTCCAGGCCATTCAGGGCTTTGCTGACCGTTCGCTGCGCGATGTCAATATCCTGATCTGGCTGTGCTCGGCCCTCTGCGCAGCCGCACTGGCCGTGTGTTTCTACTCGATCTTCATCCCGCTGTAAGCCTGTCCTGGTCGATGGCCAAGGCCTCGGTTCATATCTGTGAACTGAGGCCTTTTTTGTGGCGGCATCATGACATCGAATGGCTAGAAGTATTTTGATTCATCCAGTATTATGCGTACGTGTTATAAATCAAATCTAGGAGCTTGAGATGCAGCAAATCCAATTCTGGGCCATGCGGACGTTGAACATTGTTGGCCAAGTGCCGGCAGCCTTAGCACTCGCGGCTTTCGTGTTTGTGTGGGCAAAGATTGGCCACATCACCCCCACACTCGCTTTCGTGCTGATCGCGGTCCTGGTGATGGCAGTGCTCTTCGTACAGCTGATGAAAATGGCCGATCGTAAAAAAGCCAAAGCTGAGCAGGCTCGTGCTGGCGCCGGTCTGCGCTGAGCTGCACCATGTCTGCCAGCCTGACGCAAATCACTCGGTGCCGTCCGTATGTGCGAAGCCTGATCGATACCGGCTTCTACAGCGAGATTCCGATGCATCGCGGGGTGGTTGAGCGCGTGGAGCTCGCAGGTGGCTATACCGTGGAGCTGAGCCTTTCAGGGGATGTATTTGATGGCTCTGCGGTGTGTGAAGTGCGACTGGTTACAGCCTGGCTCCTATTGAAGTCAGAGGCTGTTCCGGTCGCTATCCTGGACGGGGTTTTGTTGTCCAGTGGAGAGGGGAAGCGATACTCCTTGGCTGATGCTTGCGATCTGGTCAGCGAGGCCGTCCAGGCGCTGGTTCACGAGCTGGTCAGGACCTGCCATCAGGACTTCGGCGCTGTGCTGGAAGCTGGCAGCGTCTTTGTTATAACCCGGCTGGAAGTTCGCGATAAATTCAGGTCGTCAGAGCTGAGTCAGTCTATCGTCGAAGTTTCATGTACCTGGCTTCGTTCGAAATGCCGGTTGGCGCTTCTTACCCTGCAGCCGTTTCCTCTCCAATACGAAAATACTGCACCCGTTCTAGGCAGCCGGCATTACGAGCCATACTGGCGAGCCCTTAGTGCGGACGTGGAAAAGCTCTCTTCATATTACAGCTATCACTTTGATTGTATCGCTGCGTCACTTGAGTCAACTCTGTTGATCAAGCCGCTGAGCGGATACAAATGCGCGCTAAGCCGGGCAGGGTGGTCGTTCATAGCCGCGGAGTAAACATGCTCGCTACACAGAAGCAGCCTAAAGGCGTGAAGTACAATATCCAACTCCTCATGAACGGATGGGTGGTTGCAGCGCTCTTGTGGACGGTTGGATCCTTAATTGAATTCCTCCTGGAGAAGTTCAAAGTCACCCCTGCCTACAGCTACGGCTTCTGGGTCAAGGTGGTTGGCTGGGCAGTGGGCGGTATCTTTTTTGCTCTGTTCATAAGCCGCTTGGCTATCTATCGTTACCATAAAAAGATGGGCAAATACTTATGAGCCTGTTTTTGATCGGAGTTGGCTTGACCGTAGCTGCTCCGGCGCTCTGTCGCAAAAAGTATCAGGCCCACGGGCCAGCCTGGATTTACTCCCTAGGGTGCGCCGCCGCGGTGCTCGGCCCCTACATTTTGCTTTGCACATTTTTGGACATGGCGACATTGCTCGCGACTGCAGCAGTCCTTGGCCTGCCGTTCTGGGTCTATGAACGGTATCGGGGAGCTAGGGGCCGGCATCACTACACGCAAGGCGTGGTGGCCTTTCTGGTGGAGTTGACGCCTGTTGCCGTTTTCCTGCTCCTATTCCGATCCTTTGTCGCCGAACCATACCTTGTTCCGTCGTCATCGATGCGCCCCACGCTTGGGGTGGGGAGTGTCGTTGTAGTCGATAAGTTCACCTACGGGATGAGATTGCCATTCGTTCCGAAGCCAATCACGCAAGGTCGACCCCCGAAATTTGGCGATGTTCTGGTTTTCCGATTCCCACTCGATCCGTCTAAGCCTTACATCAAGCGTGTGGTGGGAGTGCCAGGTGACCACATCACTTATCAAGGCGGTGTATTGGCCATTAATAATGTACCGGCGGTACATGTGGGCGAGAAGCCATATGCTTACGAAGATGAAGCTAGCGGGAAGCTCAAGCAGGTCGATTATGCGCTGGAGAATATTCACGACTTACAAATCGGCACGATCAAAGACCCTGGTATCAGTGACTTTGGTGTAAGTACTGATTTTCCTGCTATTCCCGGTTGTGAGAGAAATCTGTCAGGCTTGGCATGTACTGTTCCTGCCGATTCTTATTTCGTACTGGGTGACAATCGACCCAATAGCCTGGACAGCCGTTACTGGGGGTTTGTCACGGATAAGGAAATCATAGGTCGTGCCATTTTTGATCTTGATTTCACTAGCGGCAAATTGGATATAAGCCGAGTAACTCGCTGATTCGCAACCAAGGAGCGCCTGTCATGGACCGACGCAAGAATACAACGCCGTGTTTCTCATTACCTGCTTGTAAGGCAACGCAAGGCCTTGCACCCACCTTTCAGGAGAGAAACGCATGAACTTCCATAACACAGCAATCAAATACGCCCAACTCGCAGCAGCTGCAGTCGATTCCCGCGGTCACCTGCTGCACCAGGTGGGATCGTACCCTGCAGGAACGGTACGTGACGCTGAGCTCGCTGAGCTTGAGCAAGCGTATCGATCGACAGTCATCGCCGAGGTGGTGAGCTCCAGTGAACTGAAGGCCACGGCCCACGTCGTGTTGTCCCAGGACGACGAGGAGTCTGGTGCGGATGCAGAGGTGATCGGTATCTGCTTTGACTCCGCTTCGGCAGAAGGTCTTGCCGACGAGGCTGCATCCGAAATGGCTAAACGCATCAATCAGTTGCTGGCCAATGACATGGGCGCCGATTTCGAACCTGTTTCGGTCACGCAGACTGGCCAGGAGCGTATCGTCTCCAATTCCGATGTCGGTATTCTGGGTGCTATACGCATCAAGACTGCTTCGGTAAGCATCGAGGGCAACGGTTTCGGACTGCATACCGTTACCTCGCCAATCATCCCGCATGGGATGGCCAGTTTGTAAACCAGCTGTATGCCCGGGCCAAGTGCCCGGGTTTTTTTTGCGCTCGGAAGTATGGGTTCCATGGGGTCGCACGTGGCGTTGTGCTGATCTATGCTCATCCAGTATTATCAGTACACGTTACGTATCGATAGGGCTCTAGTCATGGATAGCCGTTCCTCACACTCTCTGATCATTCGCGTCGTGGTTGCTCTTGTCGTCGTAGTCATGGGCCTGCTGGCTACCATGGCTGTTGGCGCCGGCCTGGTGGAGATCTCCCCCAAGCTGATTTTCAAGGGAGTATTCCTTTGCCTTGTCGGTGGAGCGCTGCTCCTCATCATTCGCGCCTACGTGGCCGCTCCTGTGGAGCTGGATGACCAGGCTGCTGCAGATGCTAACGGAAGCAAATAGATGTTCGACCTTCATGAAGGGGGCAGCAGTCCCGAAGCGTCAGCCAATATGAGCTCTCGCAATCTCTTTTTCGAATCGGCGGATAGCGGTTTGAGCAATGTTGCCTGGGCCCAGCTGATGGACCAGTTCCGCGACGAGCAGGGCTGGGCGGATACCCGGCTTAGCAAAGAAATTGGCATCAGCATCTCCATGATCCGCCAATGCCGAGTGCACATGCGCCCCTTGCCGCCTCCAGCGCGCATACGCACGCTGGGCGCGATGGGTGTGGAGGTGACCTTGTCGACTCTGCTCGCAGCATTGCCAGAGCCAATTCGAGAGGCAGTGGAGGCGGCCAATCAACAGTCACAGGTGGTCCGCGAGACATTGGTGTATGGTTTCTTCGATCGCCTGGACGCCGGCGGATCACCAGACCTGGTCAGTGCCTTCTTCGATGGTTTGGCAGCGATCTCGGGGCTGAGTGACAGTGAGCAAGCGTCCCGTATCGGCCTGTCCCTGGAGGATTTCATTCAGATCCGCACAGGGCGTAGACCCATCCCGTTTCGTGTCAAGATGGCTATCTCTGGTGCCTACACGTCCAAGGAGCTTGGTCCCCTGATCCTATCGCTGCTGCCGGCGGCCTAGGAAAGGGGAATTTTCACAGCATTCGCTAACGCCAATATTATACATACGTGTTATGCTTCGGAAAGATTCTGGCGGTTGTCGCCGGTGCATTTTCTGGAGGTGTCTATGGCGGCTCACATTACTGCTCCAACCAAGTGCCTTTGTGGGCATGTTGATCTGTTCAGCTTTTCCTCTCCGGGGATGGGCGGGCGCCGGCAGGATCGCCTCTACGCCAATAGCACTCTCTGCGGGGATTGTAGCGCCCATATCCGCGACCTGGTGAAGCCCCAAGCAAAGGGCTTCTATCAGATCAGCTTGCCCCAGCTGGTGGGCCACACTCGTGCAGTTTCCTGGGCCAATTCGCTCCGCCTGGGCCATATACGCTCTCTCGGTCCGATCATGGCTCACCTGAAGGGCAGGACTGATCCAGTGGCGGTTGCGGCGCTGGCCGTCTTCGAGATGCTCTTCAAGATCACTGATGCTCAGTACTGGATCGGTGGCAAGGAGCACGCATTTGGCGCTGGCCACTGGGTGGTTTCGGAGATCGAGCATTTGATGCGCAAGCGTGACCTTTCCATGCACGAGAACTCCCGATCAGCCTATTGCTACTGGAAGGCAATCAATCCCGCAGTCATCCACCAAGCCCGGCAGGAAGCGTCTGCGCTTCTGTCATCGACTCCAGTGTCGACGGGTGAATCGCCGGCAGTCCAACCATTCCAAGCACAACCCCCAGCGGACAGCACTTCGGTGTTCCTCTGATCGGTGCCTCAGGTGAATTCGTGCAAGTAGAGAACTCAATAGCGCACCAAGACTCAGGAGCGTTTCCAGGGCCAGCTCCATCCGACACCCCTTGCTGCGCGGTAGTAAGGGGGGCGGTTCAATGCGCTGGATATGGCTTCCTGGCGAGCCAGGGGGCCATTATTGGCCATAACGAGATGACCCCTTGCCCTGCATGCAATACCGTGTTGTTTCTGGCCAACGCGAAGAACCAGGCCTCTGCGCCTGCAGGCGCAGCCGGCAGCGACATGGCAACAGAAGAGATCTGGCTGGATGCGCTCCGGGTAGCTCATCGGGAGAACCCCGGTGGCGTGCACGCGGCCTTGGAAGAGGTCGGTGAGGTGCAAGTCCGGGTACTGGTGCCTGATCGATCGGCCGTTGTTGTTCGTATTTACAACGCCCCCTACCAGCTCAGTGAGACAGAGCTCGATGATGCGGCCGTCGACGCCATCGCGCTCAGCATGAAGGTGAAGATGGCCAGGAGCCGGGCGAAAGGCCGTGCTGGCTGGAATGAAGGCGATACATGCCCTGCTGATTTCCTATCGAGAGAACTGCGCGAGCACGTCGAGAAAGGAGACCCGCTCGATGTCGCTATCTACGCGATGATGTTGCACCTACGCGGGGAGGTCATCTCTCCAGCAGATTGCGCCACTCACGCATCAACCCAAAACGACCCTGTTTGAGTAAGCCCCCATGATCAGACTGACAAAACTGGCCATCTTCGCCATCGCGGCATTCGGCGCTTGCAGTGCCTCTGCTGTCGAGCTTGTGCTTTCTTCCAATGCCAATGAAATCCCTCAGGACCTGGTCAAGGAGACGATTTCATCCCACTTGCCAGAGCAGATTGTGAAGTTGGATGGCGGCTACAAGCTTTACGCCTACCTGGAAACGGCCGACTATCAACCAGGTGAGCGGCCGTGCAATCCGGAACGTCATTAACTGTTAGATACAATTTTTGCGTGCAAATTCAGCAATTTAGTATCTCTAATTATTTTCTAAACCACTTAGATGCTTTCGTAGCTCTACCACCTTCGGATCAGCAGCTTTAGCCCGTAACACGCGATTCTCCGAAGCTAGAACTTCATTAATAGAGGAAAGTTTTGCTATTTGAACTTTCAACATTTCAATC
This sequence comes from Pseudomonas sp. NBRC 111143, assembly GCF_001320965.1. Lineage (NCBI taxonomy): Bacteria > Pseudomonadati > Pseudomonadota > Gammaproteobacteria > Pseudomonadales > Pseudomonadaceae > Pseudomonas > Pseudomonas sp. NBRC 111143. Next base: position 29,384 of record NZ_BCBT01000067.1, read on the forward strand.
TCATCGCGGTACCCGGCAGATTTTTTGCGTTCACGAACTAAATCGTGGTGCTTGTCATCCCGCATACTTCTACTAGATCGCCCCTGGGCGTCGCGAATTGTCTCTGCAATAGTCGGATAATGGTTGTGAATCAAGGCAGTTGATACGCCTGCTTCACGAGCTACAGCAGCAATGGAAACCTTCGTTTCACCTGTGTGAGCACGGCCGTTCTGGATACGATACAGGGCGAGCTTCAATTCTTTCTCGCGTACATCTGCTGGCTTATGCTTAGATACCGTAGGGTTCGACTTCATGATGTAAAGCCCTCTGGTGAGATACCCAGCTGCACTAAAACATCTATGCAACGGTTTAAGTCGCGCTTGACGCGCAGACGTCCGCCTTCACCAATGTCGTGGCAGTCCAGAAGCTCTTTAAGATTGGTGTAGAGAGATTTATACAGTTCAACATGTTCACTTCCAATAACAGCGTTGCTGCAGTTGCTACAGCGGGTTCGTTCCTGATTATTTCCAATGCAATCAATGTTGTCTGCTGTGCACCACGCATGACCGTTGCTTCGAATGGAGGTGCTTTCGGAAATTGATTTAAGCATGCCAGAACGATCTTTGAATATGAGCAGGTTCTGGGGGTCGCGTTGCCATCGTTTCAATGATACGCCATATCCACCACCTAGATTTTCATTTTGCAGCCAACTATCAACCACCTGAGTCTTGAGGTTGCTTAGCTCCGAGCGAACTTCTTCATATAGCTCTAGATCAAGGTGTTGGCCCCAGCTGTCGTCCATGGCATATCCTAGTGTCATGTCCATAGACCAGTGCGCGTAATGTTCCTTCAAGTATCGCAAATCCCCAAACTTGCTGTGTGCTGCGTAGTTTGCAAACTTGCGGCGGAACTGGTGGCTGGCTAAATTCCAGTCCACTCCACAGGTTTTTGCGAATTCTTTAAGGCCGGTACCCAGAGACATCGTAGAAAGCGTTCTAACCTTGTTGCCTTGCTTGGGATTTGAACCGAGAAATAACGCATTGCGATGCCTTTGTGCTTCGACTATCTCTGGGTCTAATGGATGATTTCGACGCCGACACACAATCTCATCATGGATCATAGCCCTTAAGGGATTGCTCCAGCGCTCCATTAGGCGTAAAGCTCGAACGGCAACCTCAGGGATCATCCAGCTGATAATGCCTGCGCCCGTTTTTTCTGACTTAGAACGCATCCAGTGGAAAATATTTCCTTCATCGTCACGAGTATGATGGTGTGAACCTAACTGCAAATTCGCAATCTCGTGATGTCGACAACCCGACGTGCTGGCTAAAATTATGTAAGATGCAGTTCGCAACTCTACTAGTGCACTATTGAACTCTTGCAGCCCACCGCACCATCCGTGGTTCTCAAGGAAAAGATTTTTACGTTTGATTATGGTCGTAAACCACCTGTTATTCCGATCCATTTCGAGTGAGGAAAATGCGTCCCGAAGATCAAGTAATTCATGACCCCGTTCCAGGCACTCATGAGCCTTTTGAAATAGCTTACAGAAGATATCGTCTGGAATTAGCGGAGTCTTACCACCTTGCTTATAATGAGCTCCACTCCCATTAAGCCCTACCATGCTCATTGCTGAAGTATCAGGCCAAGGGTGTTGGAGAATTGGCTGATCTGTGCACTGACTAAGCTCATGAAGAGCTTCAATCGCTTGAAAGCGACCGCATAGAGTTCCTTGAGACAATGGTTTATTTGATTTACCAACTTGTCGATGTGCTTTGCATAGCTCTACATAGGAATTGCAAACCATGGGAGTGATCGCCCCCAAATTCGTAATGTTCAGTCGTTCCAGGTAAAGAAGAAATGGCATCACGCAAGAAAAAAACTGCCGTACCATACCGCCTTTGGGGCGCACAAAACCAAGGCGACCACGCCGCATATATCGGTATATAATTGCCTTCATTACTGCCCGGAAAGCTACAGGCACTCGTGCAAAGCTAATACGCTTACTCCCGGCAGGCACATTGCTCGGTATGCCTTCCAGTTGCCAAACATCGTCGCAGTAACGACTCACTATGACCCATTGATCCTCGACTTGGATCGCGCTAATGATGATTGCGTTGCATTCGGCTTCAGTTAGACCATTTATATCAGCCGGTCTCGATGCGAGTAGCACTGAGCGCTGCTCTGAGATGGTCGTTTCGTTCATGTGAAGACCTCCAGAGTGCTAATCAGATCTACCGACCAGAAAGGGTGAGGATTTGTACGAGCTTGTTGGCGGGCCGACTCGACGTCCTTCGCCTTGAAGGCGCCTCTTCGCAACCCTTCGGCCACAATATAGCTGTCAATCAATCTTGGGATGTGAGCGAACTCACGCTCCCAGCGACGCTTGGCCATTCTCGCACGCTCACCTAAAACCCGATAATAAAAGCTGAAAAGTTTAAACAAATCCTCAGATGTTACGGCGTAATGTTCACACCTCAAACAATTCATGAAATTCATGCATGTCGCGCCCTCCCGCCTCGGAGCATACTGCCCATTAATCGGGTCAGAGCACAGTCCTACTGGTGTAGCTTTGTGAGTGGCTCCTATGCGGTTAGTGAGCAACTCTTCAACTAAGATCTCACCCATGAATCGCCACCGCTGGCGGGCCTCTGCACTTGGTGCCAGATAATTGCGGTCTGCAACCTGCAAGGTGTTGCCAAGCGCTGCAGCGGTTACTGCGATGTTTCCACTTGTCATTTCGAAGATACGGTTAGCGAAGGTCTTTCGTAACCGGGAAATATTGATGCGTAAGGGGTTTCCATCGCTCCCTAATAGGTTGCTGCTAGATACAAAAGAGTGTGTTGCTTGTGAAAGCATACCCATAGTCAATACAGTTATCTTTCCGCTATTACTACTGCCGCGAGATCGAAATAGCCATACACGACCTTTCAGCTCATCAGGGGCATCCGCATTTAAGTCTTTGGTAAGATCCATCACACGCCTGATGAGTCGCTCAACACTGGCAGATACCGTCGGCGTTGAATCTAACTCGGACTCTAGCTCCTGTTTATTGAGTAGCACGCGACTGTATTTGTGGCCACGACGCTTCCAGAGCACCAAAAAGAATTTGTCATCCTTGGGATGTGGTTGTAGGGCATCGAAATTCATTTCCAATAATGGGGTAGTATTTCGCCCAGTGTGCAGCGCGATCACTAGCACTGCAAGTGCGAGAATTTCAGCAGTGACTACTACGTCGTTATCCCATATCGGTTTCACTGCCCTGCGCAATGCTTCCGAAAAAGCTTTGCGCTCTAAACTTGATAGCGCTGTTTCACTTTTGTATTTTCTACTATTGTTTGGGAACGGATTGCGCGGAAAAGTCGCAAAGTCTCCTTGAGGAATTAGGTTAAACAACTTCCTGCGGCCGAGTGCAGCCAGGACTGGTTTGACAAGGGAGTATCGCAAGCGCTGATGAGTACATGCCAGTCCCATACCGGCAATATGGGCGAGATAGCCATCAACTAAATCCCTAGTAATGTCGTTTAGGCTCAGCTCTCGCTCAAAGGCTTTTGCCCTCAATAGGCAATAGTCTAAGAAGTATCGCAGTCCTCCTGAACAATAACTTGTCACCGTTGCAATGGAGTACTCTTTATCTTGTCCTTCTAGAAATCGCTCAATCTGACGATGGCAGGCGTAGGTGATCGAATCTATAGATGCGCCATACCATCTTGCGAAGTCAAAGCTTCTATAATTTGTAGCATTTCGTCCAAAGTTGACTTTGGTGCATGCTGGAGGGACTGCATCAGGCAATATTCGTACGTTGCCAGCGGCACGTATGTGCTTTACCTCAGGAATAGAGAGGTTAGTCTTATGGAAGATCTTGCGCTTGGTCATCAGGTTTGCCCAATGCGATCAGTTCGTCGTCATAAGCCAGAACAGCATCATCAGCCATTTCGTTTACAAGATGGAGATACATCATCGTTGTGTTAAGTGAGGTGTGCCCCAGTTGTCTCTGGAGGAAAACCAAAGGATCTACACCGCACAAAGGATCTCGTTGCAAACTAAGCAATGTAAGCGTGGCATATGTATGACGAAGCATATGCGTGTGAACCTTCATTCCCGCATTCTTACCGATATTGCTGATAATTCGATTCAGGCTTTTCCCGTCTTCACCAAATGCATTCCCTTCACGGTTGAGAAAGAGTGCTCTTTGTGAGGTTTTGCTCAGGTGGGCCCGCTCTCCCCGCACCTTCAGTACGTATCGGTACAGCTCTGACATCAAATTGCGGCTTATATAGACACTCCGCGTCTT
>NZ_BCBT01000068.1:0-33451 GCF_001320965.1 Pseudomonas sp. NBRC 111143
CCGAAGCCTTTCACGCCTTACCGAACTCGCTTAACTTGTTGACTAACAAGAAGTTTTGCGTTCCGTTTGCTGCGGAAGTGGGGCGCATTATAAGGGGATCTGAGAGGCCGTCAACCTTTTATTTCAAGAATCTTTCAGATCGCTGAAAACACAGCGGGGAGGCCTGTCGGCCTCCCCGCTTCTCACATCACCACAACCTTACAAGCTCGGGAACGCAAACTGCGACGCTTCATGGCTCTTGCGCTGCGGCCAACGCTGGGTAATCGCCTTGCGACGGGTATAGAAGCGCACGCCATCCGGCCCATAGGCGTGCAGATCACCAAACAGCGAACGCTTCCAGCCACCAAAGCTGTGATAGCTCACCGGCACTGGCAGCGGCACGTTCACCCCTACCATGCCTACTTCAATCTCATCACAGAACAAACGCGCCGCTTCACCGTCACGGGTGAAGATACAGGTGCCGTTACCGTATTCGTGATCGTTGATCAGTTGCATCGCCTCTTCCAGGCTCTGCACCCGAACCACACACAGCACTGGGCCGAAGATCTCTTCCTTATAGATGCGCATCTCAGGGGTGACCTTGTCGAACAGCGTGCCGCCGACAAAGTAACCGTCCTCGTTACCCGCAACACGCAGGCCACGGCCATCCACCACCAGCTTGGCACCCGCAGCCACGCCATCGTCGATATAGCCTACGACCTTGTCACGTGCAGCAGCAGTGACCAACGGCCCCATGTCCAGCCCGCAGGAAGTGCCGGCACCAATCTTCAGCGCCTTGATCTGTGGCTCCAGCTTGGCGATCAGCGCATCGGCGACCTGGTCGCCCACGCACACCGCCACCGAGATCGCCATGCAGCGCTCGCCACATGAACCATAGGCCGCACCCATCAGGGCGCTCACCGCATTGTCCAGCTCGGCATCGGGCATCAGCACCGCATGGTTCTTCGCACCACCCAACGCCTGCACACGCTTGCCGCGCTTGGTGCCTTCGGCATAGATGTATTCTGCGATCGGTGTCGAACCCACGAAGCTCAGGGCCTTGACTTCAGGTGCTTCGATCAGCGCATCCACCGCTTCCTTGTCGCCGTGCACCACATTGAGGATGCCCTTGGGCAGGCCGGCCTCCAGCAACAGTTGGGCAATGAACAGGGTCGAGCTCGGGTCACGCTCCGACGGTTTGAGGATGAAGGCGTTGCCACAGACGATCGCCAGTGGGTACATCCACAGCGGCACCATCGCCGGGAAGTTGAACGGGGTAATGCCAGCCACCACGCCCAGCGGCTGGAAGTCGGACCAGGCGTCGATATTCGGGCCGACGTTGCGGCTGTATTCACCCTTGAGAATCTCGGGCGCAGCACAGGCGAACTCGACGTTCTCGATACCGCGCTTCAGTTCGCCAGCGGCATCCTCGATCGTCTTGCCGTGCTCTTCGCTGATCATCTGCGAAATGCGCGCCTCGTTCTGCTCCAGCAATTGCTTGAAGCGGAACATCACCTGGGCGCGCTTGGCCGGGGGCGTGTTGCGCCAGGCCGGGAATGCGGCCTTGGCCGAGTCGATGGCTTCCTGGATGGTGGCGCGGCTGGCGAGTTCGACCTTGCGCGTAGCCTGGCCGGTCGACGGGTTGAAGACATCGGCGGTGCGACCGCCCTTGGAAACCAGCTCACCATTGATCAGGTGCTGAACGATGCTCATGCAGAACTCCAGATAAAGAAGGTTTGAACAGGCGCGCTCAGGCGCCTGTCGTCAGCGTCGGAAAGATCAGTCGATCTGGTTCAGGGCTTCGCCTACCGCGTCGAACAGACGATCCAGTTCCTGCGGCTTGGTATTGAAGGTTGGGCCGAACTGCAGGGTGTCCCCCCCGAAGCGGACATAGAAGCCGGCCTTCCACAGTTTCATGGCCGCCTCGTATGGACGCACGATCGCATCGCCATCGCGCGCTGCGATCTGGATCGCGCCAGCCAGGCCGTAGTTACGAATGTCGACGACATTCTTGGTGCCCTTCACGCCGTGCAGCAGGTTCTCGAAATGCGGCGCCAGTTCGGCGGCGGATTGCACCAGGTTTTCCTTCTGCAGCAGGTCCAGCGCAGCGATACCGGCAGCGCAGGCCACAGGGTGAGCCGAATAGGTGTAGCCATGGGGGAATTCCACGGCGTACTCCGGCGTCGGTTGGTTCATGAAGGTTTGGTAGATTTCGCTGCTGGCGATCACCGCCCCCATCGGGATGGCGCCGTTGGTCACCTGCTTGGCGATGCACATCAGATCCGGAGTGACGCCGAAGGCTTCGGAGCCGGTCATCGCACCCATACGACCGAAGCCAGTGATCACTTCATCGAAGATCAGCAGGATGTTGTGCTGGGTGCAGATTTCACGCAGACGTTTCAGATAACCCTTCGGCGGAGGCAGCACGCCAGCGGAACCGGCCAGCGGCTCGACGATCACAGCGGCGATGTTCGAAGCGTCATGCAATTCGATCAGCTTGAGCATCTCCTCGGCCAGGGCGATACCGCCCTCCTCCGGCATGCCGCGGGAGAAAGCGTTCACCGGAAGCACGGTGTGAGGCAGATGGTCGACATCCAGCAGTTGGCCGAACATCTTGCGGTTGCCATTGACCCCACCCAGGCTGGTGCCAGCGATGTTCACGCCGTGGTAACCACGGGCACGACCGATGATCTTGGTCTTGGTCGCCTGGCCTTTCAGGCGCCAATAGGCACGCACCATCTTCAGCGCGGTGTCGGCGCACTCCGAGCCGGAGTTGGTATAGAAGGTATGGTTGAGGTCGCCCGGCGTCAGCTCGGCGATCTTCTCGGCCAGCTGGAACGACAGCGGATGGCCGAACTGGAAGGCCGGCGAATAATCCAGTGTGCTCAGCTGGCGCGTCACCGCGTCGGTGATTTCCTTGCGGGTGTGCCCGGCGCCGCAGGTCCACAGGCCCGACAGTGCGTCGAAGATCTTGCGCCCCTTGTCGTCAACCAGGTGATTGCCTTCGGCGGCCACGATCAGGCGTGGATCACGCTGGAAGTTGCGGTTGGCGGTGTAGGGCATCCAGTGAGCATCCAGCTTGAGCTGGCTGGCCAGGCCGGACGGGGCGGTTTCGGGCATGTTCATCGGCGGTTCCTCGGAAGACGACTAGGCAACGATGGGTGTTGTTGCAGCTAAATTGTCACGGGGATAAAGTCTGAAAAAGCCAACATTTCTAATCTTCAGTTAGCAGCGGACTAAACTTATGAGTCGTCGCCCCGATCCCCTCGCGCAAGTCAGCGATTTCGATATTCGTCTGCTGAAGATTTACCGCAGTGTCGTCGAGTGCGGCGGCTTTTCGGCGGCGGAAAACGTACTGGGTATCGGGCGCTCGGCCATCAGCCAGCAGATGAACGACCTGGAACAGCGCCTGGGCTTGCGCTTGTGCCAGCGTGGCCGAGCAGGCTTTTCGCTCACCGAAGAAGGCCGCGAGGTCTACCACTCGGCGCTGCAACTGCTCAGCGCCCTTGAGAGCTTTCGCACCGAGGTCAACGGACTGCACCAGCACCTGCGTGGCGAACTCAATATCGGCCTGACCGACAATCTGGTTACCTTGCCTCACATGCGCATCACCCACGCGCTGGCTGAGCTCAAGGATCGTGGGCCGGATGTGCGCATCCAGATTCGCATGATCGCCCCGAGCCAGGTCGAACAAGGGGTGCTGGACGGCAGCCTGCATGTCGGCGTGGTGCCGCAGACCAGCCCGCTCTCGGGCCTGGAATACCAGCCCCTGTACAGCGAACGTTCATTGCTCTACTGCGCAGTCGGCCACCCCCTGTTCTATGCCGAGGACCAGAAAATCGACGATCAGCGCCTCAACAGCCAGGAAGCCATCGCTCCGACCTTCCGCTTGCCAGCCGATATCCAGGCGCACTACCAGGCACTGAACTGCACCGCCAGCGCCTCGGACCGCGAGGGCATGGCCTTTCTCATCCTCACCGGGCGCTACATCGGCTACCTGCCCGATCACTACGCCATGTTCTGGGTCCAGCAGGGCCGCCTGCGGGCACTGAAACCGACGCAACGCTTCTATGACCTGAGCCTGAGCTGGGTGACGCGCAAGGGACGGCGTCCGAATCTGGTGCTGGAAAGTTTTCTCGAAAGCCTTGCGGCAACGCGCTAATGCTTGTCACTTCGGCACAGGCAGGTAATCTGTCCGACATCCGTTGCCCACAGACCCCGTACGGAAACGTCCATGACCTTTGAAGTCCCTGCGCATCGCCTCTCCGCCTCGGGCAAGCCCGCCGGCCGCATTCGCCAAAAGAACGAACAGGCCATCATCCAGGCCGCCGAGGACGAATTCGCCCGTCATGGCTTCAAGGGCACCAGCATGAACACCATCGCGCTGAAGGCCAACCTGCCCAAAGCCAACCTGCACTACTACTTCACCAACAAGCTCGGCCTTTATATTGCCGTGCTCAGTAACATCATCGAATTGTGGGACAGCACCTTCAACGCCTTGAGCGTCGAGGACGACCCAGCCGTGGCGTTGAGCCAGTACATTCGCACCAAGATGGAGTTCTCCCGGCGCAACCCGCAGGCATCTCGGATCTTCGCCATGGAAGTGATCAGCGGCGGCCAGTGCCTGAGCGAATACTTCAGCGCCGACTACCGCGAGTGGTTCCGCGGGCGCGCCGCAGTGTTCCAGGCCTGGATCGAGGCCGGCAAGATGGACCGGGTAGACCCTGTGCACCTGATCTTCCTGCTCTGGGGCAGTACCCAGCACTACGCCGACTTCGCCACCCAGATTTGCCAGGTCACCGGCCGCAGCCGCCTGACCAAGCAGGACATGGAAGACGCCAGCAACAACCTTATCCACATCATTCTCAAAGGCTGCGGCATCACCCCGCCCGCCTGACCCGGACCTATGCCCTCTACCCTGCTTGAGCTCTGCGAGTTCCGCGAAGATATCCGCAAGAGCCGCTTCATCACCCTCGCCGGCCCTGTCGGCAGTGCCGCCGAGGCGATGAGCTTCATCGAACGTCACAGCGACCTGGCCGCCACCCACAATTGCTGGGCCTGGAAAATAGGCGCGCAATACCGCAGCAGCGATGATGGCGAGCCGGGCGGCACCGCCGGACGTCCAATTCTTGCGGCGATCGAAGCCCAGGACTGCGATCAGGTGGTGGTGCTGGTCATCCGCTGGTATGGCGGTATCCAGCTCGGCACCGGAGGCCTGGCCCGTGCCTATGGCGGGGGTGCCAACAAATGCTTGCAACAGGCGCCGAAACGGCTGCTGGTACAGCGCAGCGAATTCACCTGCAGTTGCACGTTCAGCGAACTGGCCTTGCTCAAGCTGCGCCTGGCCGAGGCCGACGGGCTGGTGCTGGACGAACAGTTCACGGCAAACGGCGTCGATCTACTCCTGGCGCTGGGGGAAGAGCACGTACAGACCTTCCAGCAGCAATTGGCCGACCTCAGCCGTGGCCGGATTCGTCTCGAACCTCGCTGAAAGGTGCCCACAACTGCTGTGGGCCTGCCTGTGGATAAGCTTGGGGCATTCTTTGGCAAGCCTTGCCACGTATGGCTTTCAGCCGATTGAGCATATTTTGATCATTGTTTGATGACACCCGCAAACGACTGAAACCCGGAGAGTTATCCCCATCGCCCGGTTTTCACGAGCTTTCCCGCTGCCCACGCGCTTGCACACAATAACTGTGGAACAGCCTGTGGATAACCCGTGCGCCAACAGGCAGGGCGCCCACCAGCACACGGCGCGGCGCGTCTGATCATTTTTTGTACAAACGCAACGCAGGCGAGTCGCCCCCGCCTGGAGTATCCTCGATACCCTTCTTCAAGCGACCTCGGAGCATCCACATGTCCACAAGCAAAAACGCCCTCATCATCGGCGCCTCCCGCGGATTGGGACTGGGCTTGGTACAACGTCTGCGTGAAGACGGCTGGAACGTGACAGCCACCGTGCGCGATGCAAGCAAGCCGGGTGCCCTGAAAGATGTCGCAGGTGTGCGCATCGAATCCCTGGAAATGAACGATACCGCCTTGCTCGACGACCTCAAGCAGCGTGTGCAAGGCGAGATTTTCGACCTGGTCTTCGTCAATGCCGGAGTCATGGGACCGTTGCCACAAGACCTGGAAACCGTGCAAAACACGCAGATCGGCGACCTGTTCATGACCAATGCCGTTGCGCCCATCCGTGTGGCGCGTCGCCTGGTCGGGCAGATCCGAGAAAACACCGGGGTGCTGGCGTTCATGAGCTCGGGCCTGGGTAGCGTGACCAGCCCGGATGGCAACGAGATCTGCCTGTACAAGGCCAGCAAGGCCGCACTCAACTCGATGATCAACAGCTTCGTGGTTGAGTTGCAGCGGTCCGACCTGAGCGTGCTGGCCATGCACCCAGGCTGGGTGAAGACCGACATGGGCGGCGAGAACGCGGAAATCGACGTGTTCACCAGCACACGCGGCATGCTCGACCGGATCAACGAGCAAAGCGGCCAGGGCGGCCTGCGCTTTATCAACTACAAGGGTGACGCCCTGACCTGGTGAATTGAAAGCCACGTGGCGAGGCAGTAGACTCGATGCCTCGCCTCGCGGCGGACCTGGATCAGCAGACAGGGCAACACTGAGCTGGCTAACCCTGAACCCACTTTCAGAGGAGCCGGCACCATGCCTGCGACCCGTATCTGGTTGAAATCCCCCCTTGCCATCTTCACTGCCAACGGCACCGATGCCCGCGGTGGCCTGGTCATTGAAAACGGCCGCATCAGCCAACTGCTCGCACTCGGCGAACAACCCAACACCGCCTGTGACCAAGTGTTCGATGCCCGTGAGCACGTGGTACTGCCTGGCCTGATCAACACTCACCACCACTTCTACCAGACCCTCACCCGCGCATGGGCTCCTGTGGTCAACCAACCACTGTTTCCCTGGCTCAAGACCCTCTACCCGGTGTGGGCACGGCTAACCCCGGCAAAACTGGCGCTCGCCAGCGAGGTTGCACTGGCCGAGCTGCTGCTGTCGGGTTGCACCACCGCCGCCGATCACCATTACCTGTTCCCGGAAGGTCTGGACCACGCCATCGACGTACAGGTAGAGGTCGTACGCAAGCTCGGCATGCGCGCCATGCTGACCCGCGGCTCGATGAGCCTGGGTGAAGCGGACGGCGGCTTGCCCCCGCAGCAGACAGTGCAACAAGGCGAAGTGATCCTGGCCGACAGTCAGCGACTTATCCACAGTTATCATGAGCGTGGCGAAGGCGCGCGCATCCAGATCGCCTTGGCGCCCTGCTCACCCTTCTCGGTCACGCCAGAGATCATGCGCGCCAGCGCCAGCCTGGCCGAAGAGCTGGACGTGCGCCTGCATACCCACCTGGCCGAAACACTCGATGAGGAAGACTTCTGCCTGCAGCGCTTCGGCCTGCGCACCGTGGACTATCTGGACAGCGTCGGCTGGCTCGGCCCACGCACCTGGCTGGCCCATGGTATCCATTTCAACCCCGACGAAATCACGCGCCTGGGCGCTGCCGGCACCGGCATCTGCCATTGCCCGAACTCGAACATGCGCCTGGCCTCGGGAATCTGCCCGACCATCGAGCTCGAAGCGGCCGGGGCCGCAGTCGGCCTGGGTGTAGACGGCTCGGCGTCCAACGATGCCTCGAACATGATCCTCGAAGCGCGCCAGGCCCTCTACCTGCAACGCTTGCGCTACGGCGCCGAGCAGATCACGCCCGAGCGCGCGCTGGGCTGGGCAACCCGTGGCTCGGCGCAACTGCTGGGCCGTAGCGACATTGGAGAGCTGGCGGTGGGCAAGCAGGCGGATCTGGCGTTGTTCAAGCTCGACGAACTGCGTTTCTCCGGAAGCCACGATCCGCTGTCGGCGCTGCTGCTGTGCGCGGCGGACCGGGCTGACCGAGTCATGGTCGGCGGACACTGGCGCGTGATCGATGGCCAGATCGAGGGACTCGATGTCCAGGGCCTGATCGCCGACCATCGTCAGGCGGCAGCCGCATTGATCGCCGGTTGAAGCACAGCGGGGCTGTCGGTCAGCCCCGCCCTACCGAATAGCGCATAGCCCTGTAGAATGTCGGCCAACCGTACCTGATTCGAGATCACACCCTATGTATGACTGGCTCAATGCCTTGCCCAAGGCCGAACTGCATATGCACCTGGAAGGTTCGCTGGAGCCGGAACTGCTGTTCGCCCTTGCCGAACGCAACAAGGTCGCCCTGCCCTGGGCCGACGTGGAGACGCTGCGCAGCGCCTACGCGTTCAACAACCTGCAGGAGTTTCTCGACCTCTACTACCAGGGCGCTGATGTACTGCGCACCGAGCAGGACTTCTACGATCTGACCTGGGCCTACCTGCAACGCTGCAAGGCGCAGAACGTCATCCACACCGAACCCTTTTTCGACCCACAGACCCATACCGACAGGGGTATCCCCTTCGAGGTGGTGCTCGGCGGCATCAACCAGGCGCTCAAGGATGGTCGCGAACAGTTGGGCATCAGCAGCGGCCTGATCCTGAGCTTCCTGCGTCACCTCAGCGAGGCGGAGGCCGAGAAGACCCTCGACCAGGCCCTGCCATTCCGCGATGCCTTCATTGCCGTGGGCCTGGACAGCTCGGAGAAAGGCCATCCACCAAGCAAGTTCCAGCGCGTCTTCGACCGAGCCCGCAACGAAGGCCTGGTCGCCGTTGCCCACGCCGGCGAGGAAGGGCCGCCCGAGTACATCTGGGAAGCCCTCGACCTGCTGAAAATCAAGCGCATCGACCACGGCGTGCGAGCTATCGAAGATGAGCGGCTGATGCAACGCATCATCGACGAGCAGATTCCGCTGACCGTCTGCCCGCTGTCGAACAAAGCTCTGCGTGTTCGATCATATGAGTCAGCACAACATCCTCGACATGCTCGAGCGTGGGGTCAAGGTCACGGTGAACTCCGACGATCCGGCCTACTTCGGCGGATATGTCACGGAAAACTTCCACGCCTTGTACCAGCATCTGGGCATGTCTCAAGAGCAGGCAAAGCGCCTGGCACAGAACAGCCTGGATGCACGTCTGGTTTGAGTGACGAGCACAGCCGGCATTAAAGGGGCACTTCAGCCCACCTGCAATGCCGGCACCCTCGCGATACGGTTGATCTCTTGAATACCCAGGGAAGAAATCTGCATCACGCGTGACCCCTCCTGCTCGCGTATCCAGCCAGACTGCATGAACAACCTGAGCATCGCTTGCCCGACACCACCGCCCAGGTGGGGGCCGTTGTCACTCCACTCGCTGCTGTGGCAGACCACACAAGCACCGCGCTGGCGCGTCGCCAGCGCATCGATGTAGACGCCAATCGCGGCCAGTTGCACACGCCCTTCCAGGCTCACGGTAGGGTGCAGGTCATTGCCCTCCAACCAACCAGCGGACACCATGCGCCGATACAGGTCTACCGCAATTTCGCCACCCAGGTGATCGCCACAACGTCGCGCCCTGCGCAACGACAGCGGCACCTGCAACGGCCTGACCGATCCCTGGCATTCGCCACGGCCGCCAAGCTGCACGCTGGCCAGTGCCTCGACCGCGGCGATCACCTCGGGGGTGGCCAGTCGAAAATAGCGCTTGCGCCCACGTGCCTCGAGGCGCAGCAGGCCGGCAGCCGACAACAAAGACAAGTGCGCGCAGGCCGATGACGGCGTAACGCCAATCATGAGTGCCAACTCGTCAGCGTGCCGAGAAGATCCATCGATCAGGGCCCAGAGCATGGCACTGCGCTTGGGCTCGGCCATCAGACCGGCGATCTGACTGATACTGCTGACTGCTTTCATACTCTATCAACTCCATTGCAAGGTCCGTTTTTTATCCAATGGCCATCATGGCAGTGGGAATGGCCAGAGGTTGCAGCAGATAGTGTGGGTTGCAGCCTGTCAGGCAGTGTGGGAAGCACCGCCTGGTGGGGAAACCGCTCCTGGGGGCAAGTATAAGCCGCTGAAAGCCCTGTACTAGTTGGGTTTGGCCAACGTTTCGCGACACAAGACCGAGGGTAGTAGCACCCTTCGCGAAATCGAAATACGCCGGTAAATGACAAGCGCTATCAGCATCCCCTCTAACATCCCGGACCTGGCCAGATTCCTTGCCAGATAAAGGCCACAATAGAGGAACAATGCCGACAGTCGAGTTCCACAAGTAGGGCAAGAAAAAGCGAAGGTTCGCATCTTGGTTGAATCAGCCTTTCGTCCCTCGGGTGACCGTCAGTCAGGACGTCACCCCGGCATGTGGCGGGCAATAGGGACGGCGCTACACTGATTTCGCTCTCACCCCGACTGGAGGATGCCGCGATGAAGATTGTCGTCAGTACATCGAACCGCCACCCCAACTGCCCCTGGCAGGTACAGCTCGATCAACATGTGGTGAGTTTTCGCAGCGAGGCGGAGGCCCGGGCATTCGTCGCCGTTCTGGAGACACGCCTGAAGGCCCCTCACCCCCTCATGCAGCCTGCCTGGACTGGAGGCGTCGAGTCAGCATCGCGACATTGACCACCAGCACACCGCACAAGCTGATCACCAAGGCCATCGGCACTGCGCTGCCATCATGCAGAACCCCCACCAGCGCTGCCGCGCCTGCGGCGACGCTGAACTGCAGGCTGCCCATCAATGCCGACGCGCTGCCGGCCCTGGCCCCTTGCCCGTTCATGGCACAGGCCGAGGCGTTGGGAATGATGCAGCCCAGGCTGGCGATGCAAACGAACAGCGGCACCAGCAATGGCCACAACTGCGTCGGACGCAGCAGCGCCACCCCCAGCAGTACCAACCCGGCAGCCAGGTAAAGCCATACCGCCCGGGCCAGCAGGAAGGCAGGGCCGCGCTTGGCCAGCAGTCGGGCGTTGACCTGGGCGCAGAGGATGAAACCGGCAGCATTGGTGCCAAACAGCCAGCCGTAATGCTCGGCCGGTACACCATAGAGCTTGATGAACACGAACGGGGAACCGGCGATATAGGCGAACATGCCGGCGATGGCGATGCCGCCCGTCAGCGCATGCCCCAGGAACACCCGATCGCCCAGCAGCCGCAGGTACTGACGCAAGGCACCCGACAGCGGCTGGCGGGGCACATGGGCTGGCAGGCTT
Organism: Pseudomonas sp. NBRC 111143; assembly: GCF_001320965.1. Lineage (NCBI taxonomy): Bacteria > Pseudomonadati > Pseudomonadota > Gammaproteobacteria > Pseudomonadales > Pseudomonadaceae > Pseudomonas > Pseudomonas sp. NBRC 111143. The sequence continues at coordinate 11,083 of NZ_BCBT01000068.1, forward strand.
TCCGGCAGCCCCAGGCTCACGGCCAGCAGGCAGGCGGCGCTGAACAGGCTGAGCACCAGGAAGATCGACTGCCAGCCAGACACATTGATCAGCACGCCACCGAGCATTGGCGCGAGAATCGGCGCGAGCCCCATCACCAGCATCAATTGCGAGAACGCTTTGGCTGCCCCCACCGCGTCACATTTGTCGACGACGATGGCACGCGACAACACCATGCCCGCACACCCACCCAATGCCTGGATGAACCGCGCCACCACAAGAGTATCGAGGTCCGGGGCGTAGGCGCAGGCGAGCGACGCCAGGGTGAAAAGGCTGATACCGAACAACAGTGGCTTGCGTCGGCCGAAACGGTCGGCGATCGGACCATAGGCCAGTTGACCAAGCGACAAACCAAGGAAATAGGCAGCCAGGGTCGTCTGGACGTGCTGTTCATCGGTGCCGAAGGCCTGGGCCATGGCAGGGAACGCGGGGAGATAGAAGTCGATCGCCAATGGCGCGAAGGCCGAGAGAGCGCCGAGGATCAACAGGATGCGCAGGTTCATCGGAAATCCATAGCAGGCTAAGCAACGGGCTAGTCTAACTGCACTGGGGTCGGCCTGGTATGAAAAGCTTTGTAACAGTTACGCCCGAAAACGGTGATACCCGCAGCAGGTACCACCGTTCATCGTCGTCAGGCCGGCTCGACCTGATAACCCTCTTCACGGATCGCTTCCAGGATCTGCTGCACCCCGAGTTGGCTCTGCACCCGCACCTGTCTGGCGCCCAGGTCGACTTCCACCTGCGCCGTCGCATCCTGCTCCTGAACCGCACGGGTCACTGCCTTGACGCAATGACCGCAGCTCATGCCCTGCACATTGAAGACTTGCATTGGAACTACCTCCATCTGGGTTTTGCGGAGAGTTTCAAGCTTGCCATCATGGCAAGGTCAAGTTCTCCACAAAACGGCCGGGCTGGAAATCCGCGAGCGGCTCGGCCAAGCTGCGCTTTTGACGACTCGCAACCAGGAGAAGTTTCATGATCAGGGCAGCATTGGGCCTCGTCGGGCTGCTGAGTGCCGTGGCCGTCGTGCCACCGGTCAGCGCCGAGGGCAATTCGGACTACAGCGTGCTGATCATTTCCCGGGAACGCCTGGAAGTGGCCACCAGCTGCGAAATCGGTGTGTATCTCAACGACCAGCTTTCCGGCCGTGTGTTCCAGGAACAATCGACCTCGTTCAACCTGCCGCCTGGACCGGTGGACGTGCGCCTGCGCCTGCTGCCCGGGCAGGTGCCCGGTTGTGCACCCGGCGTCGAAGACCAGCGCAGCACCCGCCTCAACCTGCAAGCGGGGCAGATCAACAAATACCGGATCGCCGTGGGCCAGAATGGACTGGAATTGAAGCGAGCCGGCCTGGGGTATTGACCTTACCAACATGGCAAGCTTGATGCTGCAGGCTCGATCACGGAGGAAAGCCCATGTCCGCATCAACCACCTTCGACCTGCCGATCAGCGGCATGACCTGCGCCAGTTGCGTCGGCCGCGTCGAGCGCGCGCTGCGTAAGGTCAACGGCGCCGAACAGGTCAGCGTCAACCTTGCCACCGAACAGGCCAGGGTCCAGGCTCCGGCCGAAAGCCTGCCGGACCTGCTCGAGGCCGTGCGCAAGGCCGGCTACAGCGTGCCGAGCCGCACCCTTGAACTTCAGGTGGGCGGCATGACCTGCGCCAGCTGTGTCGGCCGCGTCGAGCGCGCCCTGGGCAAGGTGTCCGGCGTCGAGCAGGTCAGCGTGAACCTGGCCAGCGAACGCGCCCACCTCAGGGTACTCGAGGGCGTCAGCGACGACGCCTTGATCGGCGCCGTGGAAAAGGCCGGCTACAGCGCCAGCCTGCCACGTACCGCCCAGGACGATCGCCATGACGCGCAGCGACGCCTGCGCAACGAACGCCTCGCGGTGATCGCCGCCCTGCTGCTGGCCCTGCCCCTGGTACTGCCAATGCTGGTGCAGCCGTTCGGCTTGCATTGGATGTTGCCGGCCTGGGCTCAGTTCGTACTGGCGACACCGGTGCAGTTCATCCTCGGCGCACGCTTCTACAAGGCCGCCTGGAAAGCCGTGCGTGCCGGCGCAGGCAACATGGACCTGCTGGTGGCGCTCGGCACCAGCGCTGGCTATGGCCTGAGCCTGTATGAATGGTCGCAGGCCCATGTGGGCATGGAGCCTCACCTCTATTTCGAAGCCTCGGCCGTGGTAATCGCCCTGGTGTTGCTGGGCAAATACCTGGAAAGCCGTGCCAAGCGCCAGACCGCCAGTGCCATTCGCGCCCTGGAAGCCCTGCGCCCCGAACGCGCATTGCGCGTGGTCGAAGGCCGCGAGGAAGACGTAGCGATCAGCCAGTTGCGCCTGGACGATCTGGTGCTGGTCAAGCCCGGCGAGCGCTTCCCGGTCGACGGCGAGGTGATCGAAGGCAGCAGTCACGCCGACGAAGCGCTGATCAGCGGCGAAAGCTTGCCAGTGTCCAAACAGCCCGGCGACAAGGTCACCGGCGGTGCGATCAACGGTGAAGGACGCCTGCTGGTGCGCACCCTGGCCCTGGGCACCGAAACCGTACTTGCGCGGATCATTCGCCTGGTCGAAGACGCCCAGGCCGCCAAGGCACCGATCCAGAAGCTGGTCGACCGGGTCAGCCAAGTGTTCGTCCCGGCAGTGCTGGTGCTGGCTTTGATCACCCTGGTCGGCTGGTGGCTGGCCGGCGCACCGCTGGAAAGCGCACTGATCAACGCCGTGGCCGTGCTGGTGATCGCCTGCCCTTGCGCTCTGGGCCTGGCCACACCAGCGGCGATCATGGCCGGCACCGGTGTGGCAGCCAGCCATGGCATCCTGATCAAGGACGCCGAAGCATTGGAGCGAGCCCATGCAGTCAATCGGGTGGTCTTCGACAAGACCGGCACCCTGACCTCCGGCAGCCCCCGCATCGTCCACAGCGAAGCCGCCGTCGGCGATGCACACGACCTGCTGCGCCTGGCCGGAGCCTTGCAACGCGGCAGCGAGCATCCGCTGGCCAAGGCCGTGCTGGATGCTGGCGCTGAGCAAGGGCTGGAGATTCCCCTGGTAAGCGATAGCCAGTCGCTCACCGGGCGCGGCATCGCCGGTACGGTCGAAGGCCGGGTATTGGCCCTGGGCAACCGACGCCTGCTCGACGAAAGCGGCCTCGAGCCCGGCGCCCTGCTCGATAAGGCCCAGGCCTGGGAAGCCGAAGGTCGCACGTTGTCGTGGTTGATCGAGCGCGCACCGCATGCCCGCGTGCTCGGGTTGTTCGCCTTTGGTGACAGCCTCAAGCCCGGCGCCGAGCAAGCGATCGCGGCACTGCACGCACAGGGCATCAGCAGTCACCTGTTGACCGGTGACAACCGCGGCAGCGCCAAGGTGGTCGCCAAGGCGTTGGGCATCGACGATGTGCACGCCGAAGTCTTGCCAGCCGACAAAGCCGCCACCGTCAACGCACTCAAGCAGAACGCCGTGGTGGCCATGGTCGGCGACGGCATCAACGATGCCCCGGCCCTGGCCGCCGCCGACATCGGCATCGCCATGGGAGGCGGCACGGACGTAGCAATGCAGGCCGCCGGCATCACCCTGATGCGCGGCGACCCTCGCCTGGTACCTGCGGCCCTGGAAATCAGCAACAAGACCTACGCCAAGATCCGTCAGAATCTGTTCTGGGCGTTCATCTACAACCTGATCGGTATCCCGCTTGCCGCCTTTGGCTTCCTCAACCCGGTTCTGGCTGGCGCGGCCATGGCGCTCTCCAGCGTCAGCGTGGTGAGCAACGCCCTGTGGCTCAAGACCTGGAAGCCCACCGGCATCGTTTCGAAGGAGACGCCATGAACATCGGCCAAGCCGCCCGGCGTAGTGGGCTCAGCGCCAAGATGATCCGCTACTACGAGTCCATCGGCCTGCTCAAGCCGGCGCTGCGCAGCGACAGCGGCTATCGGCTGTACCAGCAGGAAGACCTGCACAGCCTGGCGTTCATCAAGCGCTCGCGCGACCTGGGATTTTCCCTGGAAGAAGTGTCCCGGCTGCTGACGCTCTGGCAGGACCGCCAGCGCGCCAGCGCCGACGTCAAGGCGCTGGCGACACAGCATATCGACGAACTGAACCGGCGGATCGAGGAGATGGTGAGCCTGCGCGACACCTTGAGCGAGCTGGTCGCCCACTGCCAGGGCGATGATCGCCCCGACTGCCCGATTCTCAGGGACCTGGCGAACGAAGGTGAATGCTGCCACTGAGCGCTGCCGGGGGCTGCCTGACGGCCCGCGGCAGCATTTTGGTATGCCATATTAGCCATCCCTGGCCGAACCGACCTCAATATCAAGTTTCATCCAATAAATACGGGAGTTTCACTCAGAAATTCCTGCGCCCTGCCGATGCCCTGTATACCAGTTTCATGCGTCGACAAGAAAAAATCCGGGAGCGTGGATGAACATCAAGCAAAAATTGACCTGGGCCTTCGCCGTCATTGCCGGCCTGCCTATCGTTCTGGTCGCCACCGTAGTGGTGCTGAACCTGCGTGAAGAAGCGCAGGACGACTTCCTGGATGGCAGCAGCCGGGAGATCCGCCAGGTCGGCAACGCGATGAACATCTTCTTCCAGGGCATTGCGCAGAACGTCGAGTACCTCGCCAGCCAGCCCTTGGTCACCGCCAGCGCCGACAATCTCAAGAAGTACATTGCCGCCGACGCCGCGCAGATTCCCCTGGGCGAGCAGGACAAGGCGCTGTACGACCAGTTCACCCGCCTGGCCCAGAGCCACCCCGACTACGCGTACGTGTCCTACGGCGTGAAAGACGGCGGCTATGCGTTCTGGCCGGGCGATCCGAAGATGGCCAGCTACGACCCACGCACCCGCCCCTGGTTCCAGGCTGCCATGGCCAGCCCCGGCAAGACCCTGCGCACCGCGCCCTACTACTGGGCCGGCGACGACGCCGTGCTGGTCAGCACCGTGCGCACCGTGGCCAACCAGCTCGGTAGCCCGGGCGGCGTGGTCAACATCGACGTCTCGCTCAAGGGGCTGACCGAGATCGTCAAGCAGATCAAGCTGGGTGACAGCGGCTATCTGATCCTGATGGAGAACAACGGCAACGTCATGGTCGACCCGCGTGACGCCAGCCATAACTTCAAACAGCTGGAAAGCTTCGGTGGCGGCTACGCCGAGCTGGCCAAGGCCGGCAAGGGCCTGGCCCAAGTGACACTCGACGGCGAGCGCTACATGGCCAACATCTACCCCGACGAGCGCCTGGGCTGGACTTTCATCGGCCTGATACGCCAGGACGAGGTGATGCAGACCACCACCCGCCTGACCTGGCTGATCGGCACCCTCGCACTGGTGCTGGCGGCGGTCTTCGCCGTGGCTGGCGCTGCCTTCGCCAAGCTCATCGTACGGCCGATCAACAGCGTCACCAGCGGCCTGGAAGACATCGCCCAGGGCGAAGGCGACCTGACCCGTAATCTCGAAGTGCGAGGCAGCGACGAAACCGCACAACTGGCCAACTGGTTCAACCAGTTCCTGGGGGCGATCCGCAGCCTGATCCAGCATATCGGCGGCGCAGCCAGCAAGATCCTCAGCACCTCGGCCAGCTCCACCCGGGTGTCCGGCGACATGGCCGAAGCCGCCGGCCGTCAGCGCGAGGCGGTGGACATGGTGTCCACTGCTTTCCATGAAATGGTCGCCACCGCCAACGAAGTGGCGCGCTCCTGCAGTCAGGCCGCGCAGTCGGCCGACAGCGGTCAGCAACAGGCACGCGAAGGGCAACAGCAGATAGATGCGGCCGTACAGAGCGTCGACCGCCTGAGCCAGGAGATCGAGCAATCGGCGCAGTCGATCCAGCAACTGGAGCGCGACAGCAACGCGATCCAGTCGATCCTCGGCACCATCCGCTCGATCGCCGAGCAGACCAACCTTCTGGCACTCAACGCCGCCATCGAAGCGGCCCGCGCCGGAGAGCAGGGCCGTGGCTTTGCCGTGGTAGCCGACGAAGTCCGCGCCCTGGCCAAGCGCACCGCCGACTCCACCGCCGAGATCGACGGGCTGCTGGGCAACCTCGCCAACCGTACCGCCGAGGTGGCCGAGCAGATGCATGCCAGCCTTGAGGTGTCGCAGCAGTCGGTCAACCGCATCGGCCTGGCGCGCGACAGCTTCGGGCAGATCCGCGAGTCGGTAGACATCATCCGTGACATGAACACTCAGATCGCCACCGCCGCCGAAGAGCAGCACCAGGTGGCCGAGGACATCAATCGGCATATCAGCCAGATTCACGGCGATGCGCAGTTGGTGGCCGAGCTTGCACAAGCGGCGCGGCAGGACTCCCAGAGCCTGGAAGGGTTGTCCAACGAGCTGGATGCGTTGGTGCGGCGGTTCAGGACCTGAAGTTCACGCGCCACACCGCAACCCTCGGTGTGGCGCGCCTCACTCAGAACGAGTGGCTCAGGCCGAGGTTGATCCCATAACGCTGATCAACATTGCGCCCGCGGGCAGCCTCAATCTCCGTGCTGATTGTCCAGCCTGACAGCACCTCGGACGATACGCCCAATGCCATCTCGGTGCGCCCGCTGCTGAACCTGTTGTCGAGTTCATGACCGTTGAGGCTGACCCTGCGCGTACCGCCCAGGTTGTCCATCACCGCGATGCGGCCATGGGTCGACAGTTCCAGACCATTGTTCAAGACGATGACGCGCCCCCCCTTGATACCGAGCGCCCCCATGTTCAGGTGTTGGTTGGATGACTCGATCTCAAGCCCATTACTCAAGCTGCTGCGCTGCCCCTGCACGATCGCGGCACTCAGTTGTACAAAGGGCTGCACATACCAACCTTGATCAAGGCTCAAGCGACGACCAGTCTCCAGCGTGAGCCCATACCCCCCCTGACGGCGATTGCCGGACACCTTGCGTCCATCGTGAGCCCGGGCATCAAGGGTGCCATCGAACAGGTTGAGCTTGAGCGCAGCATCGGCGTAGTAACCGGAGTTGTCGCCCCAACCGGCATACAACGCGGAGAAGTAGCTGTTCAGTGTTGCAGATGAGCCGCGCTGCAGGCCAATCGCCGAATGACTGAGCCCCACTGCCGCACCGACCCGCCAAGTATCATCGAGCAAAGTATCAGCGCCCAGGGCAAAGCCACCAACGCGCTGGGTGTAGCGGGTGCCGACTGCACTGTCGACATCAAAGCCGGTCGTGCCGGTATGCATCCACAACCCGGCTGAACCACCATTGGTCCGCATTTTTTCGAGGCGTCCGACAACCCATCGGGACTCGACCTGCGACGCGGCTTCAAGCGAACTGTCGAACGCCATCGCCGTCTCACCGGCATTGCTCAGTCTCGCCTTGCCCCGCATGTCGACCTGTGGCCGCAAACTCCACTGGTCAACTTCGCGGACCAACTCGTGAGCAAAGGCCCCTGCATCGACCGGGCCGGATGCCAGATCGAACGTCGCATCACCACTGCCGATTCCGACCACCGGACCCTGTGGCTCATGGCCAGAACTTGCCAGGTGCAAGGCAAAGCTGCCGCTGGCCTGACTGTCTATCTGCAAGCGGCCATGGTCGAGCCAGAACGTGCCTTCTCCTTGCAAGGTCTCGGCTCGCAAAATACTGCCTGACTGCACGACTACCGAACCCTGGCGCAAGTCGAGAGCGCCGACCTGAGCGTCCGCTACCGTCTCCCACCTGGACTGCGCGCCAATCTGCAACTGCTGGACATTATGTAGCTGACCTCGTAACTGCGCCGCATTGTCCAGGGTGATATCAGCACTGGCACCCTGCTCGACGCGGATGTCGCCTTCCAGGCGACTGTCGCTCACGTGAAGCGAGGCCTCGCCCCCCTCGATGACCTCAAGCAGCACGCCGTTGGCGCCTTTGAGTTGGCCTCCGTCGGCCACCCGGATGTCCACCTGTGCGTCACGAACCACTACCGCACTACCCTGCAGACCCTCGATCAGACTGGCTTGAACAACAACCTCATTGGGCAGATCCTTTTGCCAGAACTCCGGTGTACCAACTTCCAGGCCGACGCCCCCCGACACCACGGTCCCTTCATGCAACGCAAGTGTTCCGCCCTTGAGTACAACACCTGCTCTGTCACCGTGGATGCGCGAACTGCGCGCGTGCAGATCAGCCGAGTCCAACTCCACCCCAGTGGTGGCACCGCGCACACTGCTGCCGCTCAAGATTGCCGTAGACGTCAAAGTGTCATCGCCCAGCGTTCCAAGGGCCATACCGATGGAGCCTGTGCTGACTACCGTGGCGTTGGTCAGGTTGACCGCACCGTCCACGATGCTGATCGCAGCCCTGTCGGTCGAACTCACCTTGGCACCCTCGACGTTGACCTGACCGCCGTCGAACCCTGTGATACGCCCGGTCTCGGCGCCCGGACGCACGTCAAGACGCGCTCCGCTGCCCAGGTGCCAATCCTCGACAGGGTCTCCAGGGGAGACCTGCGCAAACTCGCCAGGCCCCAAGTCCGCGGCATTGGCAGCCAGACTTGCGCCCAAGATGAACGTCAGGGTTGCCGCCAGCGGATGGCGCCGCAGTAAAATCAGTGATCCAGTCATGGAAATGCCTCTCAGGATATTGGCTCGAGAGGCGGACGTTACGTTGGAGCAAAAGGAAGATCGGTCAGACAGTTCCGTATTGAACGTGAGAAGCGAGTTGTTCGCATTAACCGTTCGAAGTAACGCCGGGTAAGACTTGGTCGGTCGTCGCTAGAAACGAAGCTCCCCAGGCGTCGCACCGAACAGTTGCTTGAACGCCGCGATATAGGCCGATGTCGAGTCATACCCGCAGCCTAGTGCTGCATCGGTCACGCTCTCCCCCGCCTCCAGCAACGCCAGCGATGACAACAGCCGCATGCGCTGACGCCAGTTACGGAAGCTCAGCCCCGTTTCGCGCTGGAACAGGCGCATCAGGGTCTTCTCCGAGCAGCCCAACTGCAGCGCCCATTGCTGCAGGGTCTGTGCCTGGTCTGGCGCGGCGATCAACTGATTGCACAGTGCGAGCAACCCGGCATGGCGTGGCAGCGGCAGCGAAAACCCCACCTGCGGCAACGCCTGCAACTGGTCGAGCAAGACGGCTACCAGGCGCGCCTCGGCGCTGTCGCCTTCGGGATACGACGCTGGCATCTGGCAGAACTGCTTGATCAGCTCCCGCGCCAGAGGAGTCACTTCGAGTACCCGGCATTCGTCGGCAGCCCAGGTACAGGCATCGCGACGCACATACAGGCTGCGCATCTCGGCCTGCATCGAGGTCACCACTTCGTGTTCGAGACCGGCCGGGATCCATACCCCCCACTGTGGTGGCGCGAAGTAGCTGCCACCGCTGGTGTAGACCCCCAGCACACCGCTGATCGCGTAGGAAAACTGCACCCAATCGTGCCGGTGGCGGGTGGTCCAGGAACCCGCGCCGAGGCTTTCGGCACGGGCGTAGAGTGGCCTGGGCAGCTGCTCGAGGTCGGGGATGGCGCGGGGGGCGGAAATCTGTCCGAGGGTCTGCATGGCACTGTTTATTGTCGTGGGTCCGACAAGGTTAACACCTCAACGCTCGACGATCGCAGTCCCCCCCTGCCCGCTCGCCGCGCAGATCGAGATCAAACCGCGCCCCTTGCCCGCCGTGGCCAGCAGCTTGGCCATGTTGGCCAGAATGCGCCCGCCGGTGGCGGCGAACGGGTGCCCTGCCGCAAGCGAGCTGCCCTTGACGTTGAGTTTGCTGCGATCAATCGACCCTAGCGCGCCCTCCAGCCCCAGGGTGTCGCGACAGTAGCGCTCGTCCTCCCAGGCCTTGAGCGTGCAGAGCACCTGGGCCGCGAAGGCCTCGTGGATTTCGTAGTAGTCGAAGTCCTGCAGGCTCAGGCCATTGCGCGCCAGCAGCCGCGGCACGGCATGAACCGGCGCCATCAGCAGCCCCTCCTGGCCTTTGACGAAGTCCACCGCCGCGGTCTCGCCATCGACCAGATAGGCGAGTACAGGCAACCCGCGCGCCTCGGCCCAGGCCTCGCTGCCCAGCAACACCAGCGAGGCGCCATCGGTCAGCGGCGTGGAGTTGCCGGCAGTCAGGGTGCCTTTGTCGCCCTTGTCGAACACCGGTCTGAGCTTGGCCAACTGCTCAGGGGTCAGGTCCGGGCGCAGGTTATTGTCGCGGGTCAGGCCGAGGTAGGGCGTGAGCAGGTCGTCGTGCCAGCCTTCGGTGTACGACGCAGCCAGATGGCGATGACTGAGCAGTGCCAGTTCATCCTGTTCGGCACGGCCGATCTGCCAGGTCTGCGCCATGCGCTCGCAGTGCTCGCCCATCGACAGCCCAGTGCGTGGCTCGCCGTTGCGTGGAAACTCAGGTTTCAGGAAGCTCGGACGCACCTTCAGGAAGGGCTTCAAGCGCTCGCTCAACTGCTTGCCCCGGTTCGCCTGCAGCAAGACTCGGCGCAGCCCTTCATTGATGGCGATCGGCGCGTCCGAGGTGGTATCCACGCCGCCGGCAATGCCGCTGTCGATCTGCCCGAGGGCGATCTTGTTGGCCACCAGCAGCGCTGCCTCAAGGCCCGTACCACAGGCTTGCTGGATATCGTAGGCAGGGGTTTGCGGCGACAGGCGTGAACCGAGCACACACTCGCGGGTCAGGTTCATGTCCCGCGAATGCTTGAGCACCGCCCCCGCCGCCACCTCGCCCAGGCGCTGGCCATGCAGGCGGTAACGCTCCACCAGGCCTTCGAGAGTGGCAGTGAGCATCGCCTGGTTGCTGGCAGTGGCGTAGGCGCCATTGGAGCGGGCGAAGGGAATACGGTTGCCCCCCAGGATCGCGACCCGTCGAAGTGAATGCATGCGCTGATTCCTCCTGAAACAATTTGATCCGATTGGATGACGGGCTCAAGGCCTGTCACTTCGGCTAGGTTGGCTACAGCCTAGGCGTTTTTGCCGCATTCGAACGACCTTGCCACAAACATGGTCCACACTTGCATGCTTGCCTTCAGGGAGACCCGCACCATGAGTGACCGCTATCTCGGCTTTGCCAACTCCAACCTCGGCCGCCGCCTGGTCGACGCCCTCGGCCTGCCGCGCCCGGCGCCGCTGGAGCGCTGGCAGGCCGGACGCCTGCGCCCGATCGAAGGCGCGCTGGTGCTGGGCGGCGGGCCGCTGGTACGCAAGGTCGAAGCCATCGCCCCGGCACTCACCGACGAGCGCTACAGCTTTGCCGGCGAAGACCTCGAGGCTCCCGCGTGGGTCGCCGGGCTCGGCCCGAAACTCAAGGCCGTAGTGTTCGATGCCAGTCATCTGTCCGACAGCGATGAGCTTCGGCAGTTGCGCGAATTCTTCCAGCCGCTGTTGCGCAGCCTGGCACCCTGTGCCCACGTAGTGATCCTCGGGCGCCCCCCTGAACAGGTCGAAGCGCCCCAGGCCAGCGTCGCCCAGCGCGCCCTCGAAGGCTTCAGCCGCTCGCTGGCCAAGGAGCTGCGCAACGGCGCAACGGCGCAACTGCTGTACGTCGCGTCCGGCGCGGAGGATCAGCTCGAAGGCGCGCTGCGGTTCTTCCTTTCACCCAAGAGCGCGTTCATTTCCGGCCAGGTGCTACGTCTTGAAGCCTGTGCAAGCCAGGTGCAGGACTGGACGCGACCGCTGGCAGGCAAACGCGCATTGGTCACCGGGGCTGCCCGCGGTATTGGTGCATCCATCGCCGAAACCCTGGCCCGCGACGGCGCCGAGGTGATCCTGCTGGACGTGCCGCCCGCGCAGAAGGACCTCGATGCTCTCGCCGCACGTATCGGCGGCCACGCCCTGGCCCTGGACATTTGCGCCAGCGATGCCTCGGCCAAATTGCTCGAAGGGTTACCTGAGGGCATCGACATCGTGGTGCACAACGCCGGCATTACCCGCGACAAGACCCTCGCCAACATGACCCCGGAATACTGGGACGCGGTCATGGCAGTGAACCTCAAGGCTCCCCAGGTGCTGACCCAGGCCCTGCTCGACGCCGGCCAGTTGCACGATAACGCGCGCATCGTGCTGCTCGCCTCGGTCAGTGGCATCGCCGGTAACCGGGGCCAGGCCAACTACGCCGCGAGCAAGGCCGGCCTGATCGGTTTCGCCCAGGCATGGGCGCCTAAACTCGGTGCGCACGGCATCAGCATCAACGCAGTGGCACCCGGCTTCATCGAAACCCACATGACCGCCGCCATGCCCATGGGTCTGCGCGAGGCTGGCCGTCGCCTGAGTTCGCTGGGCCAGGGCGGACGCCCACAAGACGTCGCCGAGGCTGTCGCCTGGCTCGCCCAGCCCGGCACTGGTGCGGTCAGCGGCCAGTACCTGCGCGTCTGCGGGCAAGCACTGATGGGGGCATGAACATGAACCGGACATGGCAGGACCTGCACACCCCCGATACCCGCACCCGGCTTTACCTGCGAGCGCTCGGCAAGCGCAAGATCAGTGGCGACCGCCTGCCCAGTGGTGGCCTGCGTTGTTTCCTGCGGGTCGACCCGACAAACCTTGCAGCTTATCGTCGCCTGTGCCACTTCAGCGACGATGGTCGCCTGCCGCCCACCTATCCGCACGTGATCGCGTTCAACCTGCAGTTGCAACTGCTGACCGTCAGCGACTTCCCCTTCCCCCTGCTCGGGCTGGTGCACCTGCACAACGAGATCCAGGTGCTGCGCCCGTTGGGCGCCATCGAAGGCCTGCGTTTTGCCGTGCATGCCGACAACCTGCAGGCACATGCCAAGGGTGGCACCTTCGACCTGGTCACCGAGGCCCAGGACGGGCTGGGTCTGCTCTGGCGCGAAACCAGCCGCATGCTGGTGCGGGGGCTGAAGCTCGAAGGCGAAACGCACGGGGACAACGACGAGCCAGCCATCGAAACGCCGGAAGTGACGCGCTGGTATGCCGACAGCGATATCGGCCGCCGCTACGCCAAGGTCTGCGGCGACTACAACCCCATCCACCTGAGCGCAGCGAGTGCACGGCTGTTCGGCTTCCCCAAAGCCATCGCCCACGGCATGTGGAACAAGGCCATGGCGCTGGCGGCACTGCGCGGGCACCTGCCGGTGGCGGGCTATGAGTTCGCGGTGGACTTCCACAAGCCGGTGCGCCTGCCCTCGGAGGTGGTGCTCGGCGCGACGGCCGCTGGGCCGCAAGGGCAACTGAATCTGACCGGGCACGGGGGCCTGCTGCACATGACCGGCAAATGGAGCGCTCTGTAACCAAATCAAGCACGCGCCTAGGGCCGCGCCCTCGGCTCCAACAATGGCCTCCAATTCACTTGATTTGCTCCCTGGCGCACCCGAAGCTATGCGCCAGAAGGAGAGCCCTCGATGAACCTGCAAGAACTGACCGACCGCCTGCACCGGATCCGCGACAACAACGACTGGCGCGGCTTCCACAGCCCGAAGAACCTGGCCATGGCCGCCAGCGTCGAGATGGCCGAGCTGGTGGAAATCTTCCAGTGGCTGAGTGAAGACCAGTCACGCCAGCTCGCCCCCGAGCAACTCGCCCACGCCGGCCAGGAAGTCGGCGATGTGGTGCTCTATCTGTTGCTGCTGTGCAGTGAGCTGGGGCTGGACATGGAAACCGTGGTGCGGGCCAAGCTCGCCGACAGCGAGAGGCGCTTCGCCCGATGAACGACCGTCATTTCGATGAGCTGGCCAGCCGTTTCGCCGAGAAGATCTACGGCGGTGCCAAAGGCGCGATCCGCCTGGCGGTGCTGCAGGCGGACCTCGCCGAAAGCCTGCCCGACCGCCCCCTGCGCATCCTCGATATCGGCGCGGGTCTGGGCCACATGGCGCTGTGGCTGGCACAGCGCGGGCACCAGGTGACCCTGGCCGAGCCCGCCGCGCCGATGCTCGACGGCGCCCGCGCGCGCTTCGCCGAGGCCAACCAACCCGCCACCTTCATCCAGGCGCCCTGGCAGGACCTGCTCGGTCAGCTCACCGAGCCCTTCGATGTGGTGCTGTGCCACGCCGTGCTCGAATGGCTGGCCGAACCACACAGTATCCTGCCGGTGCTGCACCAGCTGACCACACCGGGCGGCTGGCTGTCGCTGGCGTTCTACAACCGCGATGCGCTGGTCTACCGCAACTTGCTCAAGGGTCACTTCCGCAAGCTGCGCAGCGACCGCCTGGCCGGCGAAAAACAGAGTCTCACCCCGCAAAAACCTCTTGATCCGCGAGAACTGCGCGCGCAACTTGAACCCATGTGGCAGGTCGAAAGCGAGAGTGGGGTCAGGGTTTTCCACGATTACATGCCCAAGGAATTCCAGGACAAGGCCGAGCTGCTCGACCTGCTGGAAATGGAATTGGCCCACCGCCGTCATCCGAGCTTCGCCGGGCTCGGCCGTTACCTGCACTGGACCTGTCGCCCACGCTGATCTCGCCCGCCGGGAGGAATACATGCCGTACCGTCTGTTGTGCCTGGCCTTGCTTCCCTTCGCCCTGGCAGCGTGCCAGAGCAGCAATCCCTATGTCGCCAGTTCCCGGCCATTGCCACCGGCGCCGCCCCAGGCTGCGACCACCTTCGATGCCAGCGCCTACCCGGCCGCGCCACGCGACTATGGGCGCTATCGCAGCTGGAGCTGGCGCAACGGGCAGTTACCCAGCGGCAGTGCCAATGCCGATCCCGCACAACTGGCCGATGCCATCAGCGGTGCGCTCGACCAGCATGGCCTGCGCCCGGCACGCGGCGCCAGCGGCGATCTGCTGGTCAGCGCGAACCTGCGTCTGGAACGTCGCCTGCGCCAGGTCCGCGATTACGACTACGATCCCTACTACGGCCCCGCCCCCTACGGCGGCATCGGCTATGGCGGCTACCGCAACGGCTATGGTGCCTACGGCAGCGTACCGATCGTGCGCACCTACGAAGTCGAGGTGATGGTGGTGCGCATCGACCTGTTCGATGCCCGCAACGGCCAGCCGGTGTGGAGTGCCAGCGCCGAAAGCGGCAGCGAAAAAGGCTCGCCGCGCGACCGTGAAAACGCCTTGCGCGAGTCGGTACACAAGGCCCTCAGTGGCTACCCTCCCAGTTAACGCGTCAGGAGAATCATCATGTTGCGCCGCCTCGTTCTGCTGTCCTTCGCGCTGCTGGTCGCCGCCTGCTCCAGCAACAACGTCACCCAGGATTTCGATGCCAGCCGTGACTTCGCCGCCTACCGCAGCTGGGCCTGGCAGGAGCCGGCCCTGCAATACCGCCCGGACGATCCGCGGATCAAGAGCGATCTCACCGAGCAGCGCATCCGCCAGGCCGTGGCCGACCAGCTCGACCAGCGCGGCCTGCGTCCGGCACAAGGCAGCGCCCGGCCCGATGTGAAAGTGCGCGCCTACCTGATCGTCGAAGACCGCCAGCAGCAGGTCACCACCAACTATGGCGGGGCCTGGGGTGGCTACTGGGGCGGTTACTGGGGTGGGCCGATGTACAACGAGACCCGTAGCGTCGACTACAAGGTGGCGACCATCCAGGTCGACCTGTTCGATGGCCGTGACGGCAAGTTGGTCTGGCGCGGCAGTGCCGAGCAGATCATGAACAGCTACCCGCCTAGCCCGCAGGAGCGCAATGCCGCGATCCAGAAGACAGTGACCCAGGTGATGAGCAACTACCCACCGCGTTGAGACCCAACGCCTATCTGTAGGAGCGGGTTTGCCCGCGAACACGGGCGTAGCCCGTGCCAGGCAGCGCGGTGTTTTTTTCGCGGGCAAGCCCGCTCCTACAACCAGATGGCGTGAAGGCTGAGAAGAGGCAAGATGCCATCATCCTGACTACACTCCTTTGACCGCAGCCGCGATGCCTGGCCTTCGGCCTGCAAAGGAGTGCCCGTGGTTTCCTCTTCCGCTGCGCGCCAACGCGGCGCGATCGGCCTGATGGCCGTGATCACCCTCGGTATGGCCCTGCTGTTCCTGTTGCTGGCAATCGACAGTGGGCGGCTCTACCTCGAACAACGCAAGCTGCAGCGCATCGCCGACATGGCTGCACTGGAAGCCGCCGGGCAGTTCGCCGTGTGCATCGGCACCGGCCCACAGGCCAATGCCATCGCCCGCAATGCCGCCACCCGCAACGGGCACGCCCCCGGCAACCCTCTGCAGGCCAGCTGCGGCTACGTGCAGACCGGCGCCAACAGCCTGCGCAGCTTCACCCGCGACGACAACCGCAACGAAGCGATCCGGGTCGATGTCAGCAACACCGTCACCACCAGCGTCGCGGCGGGGGTGTATGCCCTGGTCCAGGGCAACGGCGTGCCGCTGACCACAACCCTGCAGGCCCACGCTGTCGCCTCCGCGCCACTGCCGCCGCAGGCGATGCTTAGCATCCGCACCACCCTGGCCACGGTCGATTCGCGCCAGTCGGTACTGCTCAACGCCCTGCTCGGCGCCCTCGGTGGTGGTGTGCAGTTGGACCTCGCCGGCTGGAAAGGCATCGCCGCCACCGACATCAAGTTGCTCAGCTATCTCGATCAACTGGCAGTCGATCTCAACCTCACGGTCGGCGACTACAAGCAGTTGCTCAACGCCAACGCCACCGCCACCCAACTGCTGCAGGCGGCGGTCAAGGTGTTGCAACAAAGCGGTGCGGCGCTGGAGGTGGTGACCAACCTGGGCAAGGTCGCCCTGGGTGCCGGCAACGGCACGCTGGTGCGCCTGGGCGATATCCTCGACATCCAGAACGGCACCGCCCAGGCTGGCCTGGATGCCAGCATCCAGTTGCTGCAACTGGTGCAAGGGGTGATCCAGCTGGCCGTCAGCGAAAGCGCCGCCAACGTCGACCTGCCGCTCAACGTGCTCGGCCTGGTCAACGGACGAGTTCGCCTGAAGGTCATCGAGCCGCAGCAGATCTCCTCGGTCGGCGACCCGCGTACCGACGAACTGCGTGTGCACACTGCCCAGGTGCGGGCGATGATCTCCCTCGACCTGCCCTTGCTCGACGGCATCTTCGGCCTGGTCAACGCCGTGCTCGACCTCGCCGCGCCGCTGACCAACGTGATCAACAACCTGCTCAGCCTGAACCTCGCCGCCACCGTGCAATCGGTGCTCTGCCTGCTCGGCGTGCCCTGTACGGTCAGCGATATCGTCCTGGTGCCCGGCAAGCTGCACCTGGACATCGGCCTGGAAGTCGCCGAAGCCAGCACCCGCCTCAACCCTGCAGCCCCCGATACCTTCAGTTGCTCCCCCAAGCGCCTGACCACCCGCAACCAGAGCTCGGCGGTCAAGATCGCGGTGGGTCAGTTCGCCTCACCGGATGAGTTCTTCACCAACGGCACCACTGCGGTGAAAGCGCTGCCCCTGATCGACATCGGCACCAAGCGCTGCACCCGGCTGTTGATCCTGCCGCTCGGCCAGTGCGAGGAGCGCATTCCCTTCGTCGGCGGCGGCATCGGCCTGCGGGTGGACAGCAAGGTGCTGGGCAGCGGCGCCCAGGAACGCGCGCTGACCTTCCAGGCCCCCGACAGCGTACCGCCGAACATCGGTCTCAAACCTGCCTATCTACCCATGAGAACCGCCAACGACAACGTGGTCGGCAGCCTCAGCGACACCCTGCTGGGCATTCAGCTGGAGGCCTATCGGCCGACCGCCAACAACAGCGGCCTGGGCCAGGTGCTGGTGCTCGTGGGTGGGGTGCTCGATGCCGTCAAGGCGATACTCGAGCCGCTGATCAAAGGTCTGCTCAGCCCGCTGCTCGACCCCTTGCTGAACGTGCTGCTGAAAGTGCTGGGCATCGACCTGGTCAACGCCGAAGTCGGCGCCAACCTCAGTTGCTCGACAGGCCGTGCTCAACTGGCACTGTAGAGCGGCAGCAGTATGCAGAAGCACGCGCCGTCCGGGCCGTTGAGCACCTCGAGGCTGCCGCCCATGGCCTCGACGATGCCATGGCTCACCGACAGCCCCAGCCCCGTGCCGACACCCGCGGGCTTGGTGGTGAAGAACGGCTCGAAGATGCGCCCGAGCAGGCGCGGGTCGATGCCACCCGCGTTGTCCTCGACCCGCAGGCAGACGCGTCCCTCGATCCGCTGTTGGCTGACCCGGATGGCCGGTGCCTGGGGTTGGCGTTCGAGCAACGCGTCGCGGGCATTGATCATCAGGTTGATCAATACCTGCTCGAGCTGGTCCTGATGCCCCAGCACCGTCAACGCCGACTCGGGCGCCACGATATGCAAGGCCACACCCTTGCCCCGAAGCCCCTCGGCCAGCAACGCGGCCGCACCTTCCACCGCGTCCCAGGCCACGAATGCCTGACGCTCCGGTTCAGAGCGACGGCCATAAACGCGCATGTGTTCCACCAACCGCGCCGCCCGCTCTACCTGGGCCTCGATGCGGTGCAGCTTGTCGGTCAGGTAATCGGTATCCGCCGCGCCGTTCTCCAGACGCTTCAAGGTATTGGCCACGGCCATGCGCATCACGTTCAGCGGCTGATTGATCTCATGCACCAGCCCGGTCGCCAGCTCACCGAGCGTCGCCATCTTCGCGCCCTGCAACAACTGGCGCTGGCTGCGTCGCACCTCGGTGTTGTCACGCCCCACCGCCTGGATTTCCAGGAGCCGCCCCTGCGCGTCGAACAGGCCGCGGTCAGCCCACACCCACCAGGCGTTTTCCCGCCCCCGCAGTTGCAGGCAGATCTCCGCGCTGCTCAAGGGCTGCTCAGGGGTCAACGCTGCCAGGCGCTGTTGGAACGCACTGCGTTGCGCGTCGGACATCCACTGGCCAAGGTTCATGCCGGCAAGTTGCTCCGGCGCACACTCCAGATGGTCAGCCAGCGGACGGTTACCGAACAGGAGTTCGAGATCGGGACGATAGCGGCAGATCATCGCCGGCGAATCCTCCACCAGCACTCGATAGCGCTCCTCGCTGTGGCGCACGCGCTCGGCAGCCTCGGTCGCCTCGCTGACGTCCAGCCACAGTCCGACCACCTCCACGGGCTGGCCGAGGTCGTCGCGCAGCAGACGGGCTTCATCGAGGACCCAGTGATAGCCACCCGACTGGTCGCGCAGGCGGTAGCGGCAGCGCGCCTGGCCATCGCGCAGCAGTGTGCGCGTGCGCTCCAGCCACAGGCTGCGGTCGTCAGGGTGCACTGCCAGCCCCGGCTGACGAGCCTGTTCGCTGTCGCTGTGCCAGCCCAGCATCGGGGCCAGGCTGGCGCTGAAGAACTCGCTGTGCAGCGCGCCCTCGGCATAGCGCTGGATATAGATCACGGCCGGCGAGCTGGCGATCAGGTTCTCCAGCCGTGCACGGGCGGCGCCAGCCTGCAGTTCCTGAGCCTTGAGCGCACTGATGTCGAGAAGAAAGCCGCGGACCTGGCGCCCCTGCATTTGCCCCACCCAGTGCAGCCAACGCGGACTGATCTGCGGAGCGTGCTCCTGCAGGCGCAGGCTGAGGCTCAGGGCACGACCTTCACGCAGTTGCTCGAGCGCCAGCTGCGCGGCCTCGCGATCCGCCGGGTGCACTCGCGCCAGCCATTGCTCGACGGTGATTTCACGCGGCAAGTCGTAACTGGCCGCCAACGCTGGGTCCAACTGCAGCGGACCCTGCAATGGCCACTCCCACCAACCGGCGCCCAACTGCCGCTGCAGCGCGTCGAGGTGCTGGTCGCTGCGCTGCAACTGGCGCTGTCGAAGACGCGCCAGCAACGGGTCCAGCAACGCCTGCAAGAGCCGCTCTCCCGCCTCGTGTACAGGCGGTGCACCGCTCGCCACGCACAGCAGGCAGGCCTGGATGTCCGGCCCCAGCCGATAGGGCAGCAACGACACCGGCAAGCCGCCGCACAAGACCTGCAATTCGTAACGCTCGCACGCATCGAGCTCGCCCCGCAGCGCATACTTTTCAAGCCACGGCCGCAGTTGCCCGTCATCGGCCCAGGGCCAGTTATCGCCACTGTCGGCATGGCTGCGCCAGACGCCGGCCTCCAGCAGCATCAGCCGCACCGAATCGGCCTGCCAGTACTCGACCAGGCGCTGCAACTGCTCGCCGGTCACCTGCGCCAGGCGCTCCTCGCCGCAGCCGCGTACCGCACGGCCGATGTCGCCAGCCAGGCGCTGCAGGCTCAAGCGCTGCCCCTCGTGGTCGTGCGCGCGCACCAGGTCGCCGATATCGAATAACTGCAGCAGCCAGCCCTCGGCCTGGCGTTGCAGCCAGCCACGGGTGTGCAGTGCATGGCCGTGCACGGTACGAAAATCCAGATCCAGCGGCTGTCCCTGCCAATCGGCGGGATCACCTTCAAGCACCAGCCAGCTATGGTGCTGCAGGTAATCCTGCACCCGTCTGGCATGCTGGGGCGGCATGGCCAGCAGGGTACGCAGCGGGCCAGACAAGCGCAGCACCTCACCCTGCTCGTCGAGCCACACCTGCAGACCGACCGCCAACGGCGCCTCGGCCACCGATGTCTGGCCACCCAACCAGCGATCGAAAACGCCGCTCACAGTTGCAGGCTCGCTTGGGCCTGCAAGCGCTGGGGCAGCCGCGGCACTTCGCCGATCAACGGCAGCACCAGTACCGGCATGACATTGGTCAGTTTGTTTTTCGGGTAGTCGATGGTCACGGTCAGCAGGTTGCCGGGGGCCAGTACGATCCGTGCATCGGTGGCGGGCTGAAAGTCCAGCGCAGCGGGCATCCAGCT
This sequence comes from Pseudomonas sp. NBRC 111143, assembly GCF_001320965.1. NCBI lineage: Bacteria > Pseudomonadati > Pseudomonadota > Gammaproteobacteria > Pseudomonadales > Pseudomonadaceae > Pseudomonas > Pseudomonas sp. NBRC 111143. The sequence continues at coordinate 31,669 of NZ_BCBT01000068.1, forward strand.
CAGTTGCTGGACGATCACCTGGCGTGCCAGGTTCTGGACATCGTTGGCATAGGTGGCGCTGTTCGGGTCCAGCGCCACGCAGCGCCGCACCGCCTCGCTGCTGGCCTGGTTGAACGACTGCAACATGAGCATCGGCAGGCTGTAGCTGACCAATCCGTAGAACACCGCGAAAAAGATCATGAAGACTGCGACAAACTCGATGGCTGCCGCGCCTTTTTGCCGTACTGCCAAGCTTGCTCGCATGTTCACGTCTACCCTGACTAGAAGTCCTGAGTGACAGCATAGAACCCGTTCAACGAATAGGGATGGCCAATTGCCAATGCAAAGCATTGTTCTCCTGATGTGGCTTGCCTTGTGCACCGAACAAGATGTCCGTGAACGGCAGATCTCCAACACCCTGACCCTGGGTGTCGCCGCCTGCGCCCTGGCCTGGCTGTTCGCCACCGGGCACAGCTGGATAGGTGCCGATGCCAGCGATGCGGGCTGGGCCTTGGCCATCGTCATGCTGCTGACCCTTCCCGGCTACATGCTCGGCCGCTTCGGCGCCGGCGATGTGAAACTGCTCGGCGCCCTGGCTCTGGCCACCAGCCACCAGTACGTGCTCGGCACCTTCATCGGTGCAGGCGTGACAGTGCTGGTGTGGATGCTTGGCCGACGCCGCCTGTGGACCCTGGCCAACCCCAAGGTGAAGAAGCGCCTGCAGCGCCTGGCCGAACAGGTGGGCGACAAACAACCGTTCGCGCCCTACGTGCTGGCCGGGTTTCTCCTGACCGCCGTCTGGATCCAATGAATGACCAGTGGGTCGATTCGGCGTGTATAGACCTTGTACATAATTGCAAAGTGCGACTACTTTTCTTAAGGGCCAGGCTGGCTGGCCAACGGAGCGGGGCACGTACGAACAGGGAGTTGAACGTGAACAAGTCTGCTAGTGAGGTGAAAGTACTGGTTGTGGACGATCAGCCGTTGATCGTCGAAGAGCTTTGCGAATATCTCGAAAGTGCGGGCTATCACTGTGTGCCGGCGCACTCCACCGCGCAGGCCATCGAGCGCTACGGCGCGGACGAGTCCATTGGCCTGGTGCTGTGCGACCTGCACATGCCCGAACAGGACGGCATCGCGCTGATGCGCGCGCTGAAGGACATCGCCGGGCAGCAACGGCTGTTCGAGGCGATCATGCTGACCGGCCGCGCTGACAAGCAGGATGTCATTCGCGCGCTGCGCGAAGGGTTTTCTGATTACTACCAGAAGCCCATGGACCTGGCAGAGCTGCTCGAAGGCCTGCGCCGCCAGGAAGCCGCGCTGATGGAGCGGCGCCGCAACTTCCGCGAGCTGGGTAGCCTGAACCAGCGCCTGCAGGAGCTGGCCGAATCCATCGACGACCTCTACCACGACCTGGAAAAGGCCCGTGGCCAGGGTGCCCATCGCCGGGCCGGTGACGGGGAAGAGCTCGAGAGCGAACTGCCACCGGTGTTCGAAAAGCTCTCACCGCGCCAACTCGAAGTGGCCAAGCTGGTCAGCAAGGGCAAGACCAACTACCAGATTGCCTGTGAGCTGGGGATCACCGAGAACACGGTAAAACTCTATGTGTCGCAGGTGCTGCGCCTGACCCACATGCATAACCGCACCCAGTTGGCCCTGGCTCTGACGCCGCGCTCCTCGCCTGTGCATCAGCGGTTCACTACCCACTAGGTGCAGGAGCGGCGGTTCGGCGCCCCGACTTGCCCGCGAAAAAGACACCGCGCTGCCTGGCACGGGCTACGCCCGTGCTCGCGGGACATGTCGG